>JABZGO010000184.1 GCA_015259305.1 Alloprevotella tannerae
AGTGGATTGTAGAAGAGTCGTTTATCTTCAAACTTTGTGTCGCTAACGACGCCGGCTGCTTCGAATAAACTAGAGGCGTGGAATGCTTGGTTGTATTCTGATTTGAGTGAGTAGCTTCTTGTTTGTTTCGTTGTCTTTTTCTTCCAAAGCAATTGAGGTAGGGCCGGCTTTTGTAGAGATATGGCTTCGAAACTATGTGTGCCGGTATTATCTGTTGCGGCTAAGATGAGGCCGGGAAGACCATAAAGCAACCAAGGACCGGCATTGGAAGGAATTTCTTCTGTATACCAAGCCGTCCAAATGCGGCCTGCATGTTTAGCTACGGCCTTGTGGCATACGTAACCACAGACCTTTCTGGTTTCGTCGTAAAGTTTCCAATCCCATTTTGGTAATGATTCTTCATAATAGAAAGGTCGTCCGATAAAAGAGTCATTACGGCGATAGAAATTACGCTTGTAGAAGAGACAATAGTTATAGTTGGAAGACTCTCTCATAGTTTGATCGAAAATCGGACGATATTCACCCACGGTAATCTTTCTATGATGTGCTGTTATAAGGGAATCTTCTTTGTAGTCGCAAAAATCAGAGAATGTAGCAACCGTATCTGAGCATTGTAAAATCAAATTATAGTTTCTTGCTTCATGGAGGACGGTATCGACAACATTATATTCGAAGATGCATACAAAATCAACGTGATTAGCCAATGTGTCTTTGGGTCCCCAATAGTTTTCGGGAACGATGAAATCATCGCTAAAGCGAGGATCTAACATACTGAATTGTGCATAAGAATCTGTTAGCACTAAACTAAGGAAAGAGAAAAGGAAAAAAATTTTTTTCATAGAAAGGTATGTTTTGGAGTCTACGGAAAGAGAATTAAGTTTTTAATAAGAGATGTCCGCAAATGTATGGCATTTGTATCTTATTTGCAAGTTTTTCTGTGATTATTTCTTCTTTTTTTTGAGATGCTAGTTTTTTAGATTGACCATACGTAACTTTTTGTTCGTGATGATTTGCCTGTTAACTGCCAATTTGTCAGTATTATTACGGACGGCATAAAGTTTGGACAGAGGGTAGCAAAAACTAAAAAAGAAAGACAATATGAAATTTGATAACTTTACAATAAAAGCGCAAGAGGCCGTTCAGCAGGCGCTGAACAAGGCGGAGCGTGGCGGGCAACAGGCTGTCGGCACGATACACTTGCTGCTCGGCGTGTTGGAGGTCGGCGAAAACGTGACGCAATTTCTCTTCGGAAAAATGGGCGTTAATCTTCAGCAGGTCGCTCAGAATGCTACGCAAGAGGCAGCGCGTCTGCCACGCGTCAGTGGCGGAGAGCCTTATTTAGATAGAGAAGCCAACGCGGCTTTGACCAAGGCCGTAGACATTGCGAAGCAGATGGGCGATAGCTTTGTGGGCCTTGAGCCTATGCTGTTGGCGCTGCTCACAACGCCGAGCAGTACGGCGCAATTGTTGCGCGATGCCGGTTTGACGGAAGATGGACTGAAAAAAGCGATTGACGAATTGCGCGGCGGGCGGAAGGCTACGTCGGCTTCGAGCGAGGAGACGTATCAGGCATTGGCTAAATTTGCACGCAACTTGGTCGAAGAAGCGCGCAGCGGAAAGTTGGACCCCGTGATAGGGCGAGATGAAGAAATTCGGCGCGTATTGCAGATTCTGAGTCGGCGTACAAAGAATAATCCAATCTTGATTGGTGAGCCGGGAACGGGAAAGACGGCCATCGTAGAAGGCATTGCAGAACGCATTGTCAGAGGCGACGTGCCTGAAAATTTGCGCGAGAAGCAACTCTTCTCGCTCGATATGGGCGCATTGCTGGCCGGTGCGAAGTATAAGGGCGAGTTTGAAGAGCGCTTGAAGAGTGTGGTCAATGAAGTCGTTGGCTCGGATGGCCGTATCATTCTCTTTATCGACGAAATCCACACGCTTGTGGGCGCCGGTAAAGGAGAAGGCGCGATGGATGCCGCCAATATTTTGAAGCCGGCGCTATCAAGGGGCGAGATTCGTACGATCGGCGCGACGACACTTGAGGAGTATCAAAAATATTTTGAGAAGGACAAGGCGCTTGAAAGGCGTTTCCAAACGGTAACCGTGGACGAACCAAGCACAGACGATGCGATCTCGATTCTGCGTGGACTCAAGGAGCGCTACGAAAACCACCACAAGGTGCGTATTCAGGACGACGCCATCATTGCTGCCGTGCAACTTTCGCACCGTTACATCTCGGATCGTTTCTTGCCGGATAAGGCGATTGATTTAATGGATGAGGCAGCTGCCAAACTGCGTATGGAGCGCGATTCGCAACCGGAAGAGTTGGATGAAATCACACGCCGCTTGCGCCAATTGGAGATTGAGCGCGAGGCCATCAAACGCGAGAATGATGAAAATAAGTTGGCGCAACTCAATAAAGAGATTGCGACGCTTGAAGAACGCGAGAAAAATTTCCGCGCAAAATGGGAAGGCGAGCGCGAACTCCTGAATAAGATCCAAGAAAATAAGAAGGAGATGGAGCGCCTTAAGTTTGAAGCCGACCGCGCTGAGCGCGAAGGTAATTATGAGCGCGTGGCCGAAATTCGCTACGGCAAGTTGCAGGCGCTGCAAGCAGAGATCGACAACATTCAGGAGGACCTGAAGCAGCGACAAGGCAATGAGGCGCTGGTGAAAGAAGAGGTGACGGCCGACGACATAGCCGACGTTGTCAGCCGATGGACCGGCATTCCCGTCAGCCGAATGCTGCAAAGCGAGCGCGAAAAGCTTGTGCATCTCGAAACCGAACTGCATCAGCGCGTAATCGGACAAGATGAAGCGATAACGGCCGTTGCTGACGCAGTTCGTCGTAGTCGGGCGGGCTTGCAAGACCCTAAGCGCCCGATTGGTTCGTTCATCTTTTTGGGTACTACGGGCGTGGGAAAAACGGAGTTGGCCAAGGCTTTGGCGGAATACCTCTTTAACGACGAATCGCTGATGACGCGGATTGATATGAGCGAGTATCAGGAAAAATTCAGCGTCTCGCGTTTGGTCGGAGCGCCTCCGGGATATGTAGGTTACGAAGAGGGCGGCCAGTTGACCGAAGCTGTGCGCCGCAAACCTTATAGCGTAGTTCTTTTCGACGAGATCGAGAAAGCCCATCCCGATGTCTTCAATATTTTGCTCCAATTGCTCGACGACGGCCGCTTGACCGACAACAAAGGACGCGTGGTCAACTTTAAGAATACCATTATCATCATGACTTCAAACCTTGGTTCGGGGTTTATCCAAAGCAAGTTTGATGAAATGCGCGGGAAGTCGGAAAGCGAGCAAGAACATCTGCTCGAGGAAACAAAAGAAGGCGTTTTTGAGATGCTAAAGAAGACGATTCGGCCGGAATTCCTCAATCGTATCGACGACATCATTATGTTCCAGCCGCTGAAGAAAGAAGAAATTCGTCTTATCGTCCGTTTGCAGGTTGCCGCGATCGTTAATCGCTTAGCCGAACAAGGCATTACGCTGCAAGTAGATGACGATGCTATTGCGCAAATTGCCGAAGCCGGCTTTGATCCGGAGTTTGGTGCGCGTCCTGTGAAGCGTTCGCTGCAGCGTTTGTTGCTCAATGATTTGAGTAAGTCTTTGCTGAGCGGCGCGATCGACAAGAGCCGCCCCATCCGCGTTCGGGCTGCGGGCGATGCCCTCTCTTTTAGCAACGACTAAGCCAACAATAAAGCGGCCGCGCCATTACGTTTCGACGTTTTGGCGCGGCTTTTTTGTGCTTATCACGCACATGAACGCCTTTCGGAAGCGGAATTGACGCGCCTCGGGATTTATTATTCAAGCGGCGCATCGAGAAACGCCGGCGAAATGCGTAACTTTGGCTCCACTTATCGGCACAATGAAACTAAAAGATCGACTTCTTTTGAAGATACGCAACGGAGAGGAAT
>JABZGO010000185.1 GCA_015259305.1 Alloprevotella tannerae
CCCTTATTGCCTGCCGACGATGCCGCCGAGCTTTTCTGGCAGCCTATTGGAGAAGTGCGTCCGGCCGACTTTGGCCTGCCTTCGATCCGAGAAGGCGTGAGAAAATGGTTGAAAATGTATCACTCTAATCAATAAACGAATAAAGATGAAAGTAACTTTGCAAGGAATGCCTGTAGCATTAACAGGCGAAATGCCCGCAGTGGGCACAGAAGCACCCAAGTTTTGCGGTGTGCGTGGCGATTTAAGCAAATTGAAGTTGCCCGAGCTGCTCGGCAAGCGCGTAGTTTTGAATATTTTTCCCAGTTTGGACACGGAAGTGTGCGCAGCCTCTGTTCGCCGCTTCAACAAGATGGCATCAGAATTGGATAACACAGTCGTACTTTGCGTGAGCAAGGATCTTCCGTTTGCTCAGACGCGTTTCTGTACGACTGAGGGCTTAGAAAATGTTATTCCTTTGAGCGTATTCCGCTGCCATCACTTTTCAGAGCGCTATGGCCTCGAAATAGCTGACGGTCCGCTGGAAGGCCTGTTGGCGCGCGCAGTCATCGTCATTGATGAGGCGGGCAAAATCATTTACGAGCAACTCGTTCCGGAAATCACGGAGGAACCCAACTACGATGCTGCTTTGGCAGCGTTAAAGTAAGTAGGCCCCACATCATCAGGTGCGAGCGCTCCTTTTCTGAAGGGGTGCTCGCACCTTTCTTTTTTGCCCGACCCGCGTAGGCCGCCGATTGGTCGGCGCTTTTCGGAGCATCATTCTCTCTGGTTTTTGATTTGCGGCAAAGGCCTTGCGCAGCGCCAAGCGCAGGTTTTTCTGACCTCCGCCGACCGGCATCCTTCGCCCCGCTGCCCATCTTTTTCCTTTGCGCTCGTGAGCGTAAAGGTTTACGCTCACGAGAAAAAAGGTTTACGCTCACGAGCGTAAGGGCTTGCGCTCGTGATGAAAAAGGTCTGAACTCAAAGATGGAGGCTTTAGTGTTTGTAGCAAACGAGTATTAATCAGTGTATTATCTTTTCGTTTCAAAGCCTTGTACTCCCCCTCACATCGCCGGTCTTGTCGGGGCTTGATGGGCGGAAGGAGCGCGAGGCGTGCAGCGATAATAGGAGAGCGGCCGCCGACGGCCGAATGCACTTTAGCCGTAGTGACACGAAAAGAAAGTTTCCCAAAGCCTACTAATCGGATTGGGAAACTTTATCTTTTTTCTTAAAAACATAGCGCTTATAAAACCATAGAACTACTGCCGCTTTGCGGGTAAGACGGGAATGTCGAGCGAAGCGCCTTTTACGCCCGCCGCCGTGGCTTTTAGGCGTAGCGTGCCGGCCTTTTCGCCGGCCCGCACAATAGCTGTGCACATACCGCTGAAGAGGTGCATTTGCGGGCGTTGGAAGCTGTCTAAGCAAGTGGGGTCGCCGTTGGCAGCAGCCTCATATCGGCCGTCGCCGCTTACGCTGAATTGTACCTCGCGTCCGTCCTGCGGACAGAGGTTGCCATCTTTGTCGACCAAACTCACCGTGACGTAACTCAGCGCGTCGCCGTCGGCTACGAGTGAGGGCTCGTAGTGGGCCTTTAATACCAAGTGGTCAGGTTTCCCCGCCGTGCGAATGCTCGCCTCGGCATACTTGTGACCCGCTTTGTCGTAAGCCACGACGCGTAGTTCGCCCGGCTCGTATACAACGTTGTTCCACATCAGTCGGTAGCGGTGCATCGTCGTGCTGTCGTTCTTCATTCTGCGCCCCAGGCTCTTCCCGTTCAAGAAGAGTTCGGCACTTGGCGCATCCGTATACACAAATACCGGCGTGATTTGGCCTTCGCGCCCCGGCCAAGTCCAATGGGGCAGGATGTGGAGCGTCTTTTCGCCTTCCTTCCACTGACTGCGGTAGAGGTAGTAGCGATCTTTGGGCAGCGAGGCCAGATCTATGATGCCGAAGAGGCTGCTGTGGTTGGGCCAAGCGTCGGTATCATAGGGCGTAGGCTCACCTAAGTAGTCGAAACCCGTCCATACGAATTGCCCTAAAGTCCACGGGTGATCGTCAGCCAAAGCAAAGTCTTCATCGGGCGTATTGGACCAATTGCAGACCTCTACGTCATACGACGAACTCTGATGATCCTTGGCTACGACGTCGGCCCTGCGCTCGACCGGCCAATGGTAAACGCCGCGCGAACTGACGGTAGAGGTTGTTTCCGTGCCTAGCAATAAGCATTGCGGGAGGCGCTCGTAGGCTTCCACATAGCGGTGGGCGCGGTAGTTGAAGCCCGGGATGTCAAGCAAAGCCGCGAACCCGTTGTTGAGGACCGGATCGATCTGATCCATACCGCAGGTGACGGGGCGCGTGGGGTCCTCTTCGTGGCATATATCCTGCAAATATTTAGCCACCTTGTAGCCCTCAGGCGAATGTTGTGTGGGCACTTCGTTGCCGATGCTCCACATCACAACGCTGGGATTGTTGCGATAATGGCGCAACATATTTCGCATATCTTTAGCGCTCCATTCGGCAAAATAGCGATGGTAGCCGTTGAGGCATTTCGCTACGTCCCACTCATCAAAGGGTTCTATCATCATCATCAAGCCCAATGAATCACAAAGCGCAACGAGTTCGGGCGCAGGCATATTGTGGGACGTGCGAACGGCATCGCAGCCCATGTCTTTCAGCATAAGTAGTTGGTGACGCAACGCTGACTTGTTGACCGCCGCACCCAATGGACCGAGGTCGTGATGGTTGCAGACGCCCTTAAACTTCCGGCGTTGGCCGTTGAGGAAGAAGCCTTCGTCGGCAACGAATGCTATGCTGCGAACGCCGAAGCGCGTCTCGTAAGTATCTTCCAATCGGCCGCCGGCGCTGTAGATTTTCGTCACCGCACGATAGCGTGAGGGATTTTCGGGCGACCAGAGTTGTGGTTGGCGAATCAGGAAATGCTGCGTGAAGGCTTCGCCCTCGCGCACACGGCGCGTGTTGCTCTTAGTCGCTACGATTTGCCCCGCTGCGTTGATGATGTCCGTGCAAAGCGTTAACTCACGATCGCCGGCGCCTGCGATCGTCGTGCGCAGTTCGACCGCTGCCAGCGTATCGCTGACCTGCGGCGTAATAATTTGCGTCCCCCAAACCGGAACGTGTACCTTGTTCGTATGAATGAGGTGCACATTGCGATAAAGACCTGCACCGCAATACCATCGGCTGCTTTGCGGTCGATTTTCAAGCCTTACGACCAATCGGTTTCCCCTTCCATTGCCGCGCAGATAGGGCGTAGCGTCGCAATAAAAAGAATTGTAACCGTAGGGCCAAAAGCAGATTTCTTCGCCGTTCAAATAGACGCGCGCCTCACTCATTGCTCCGTCAAAAACTAAGGTCGTCGTGCCCGCGGTGTCGGCGTCAAAGGTCGTTCGATACCAGCCCACGCCTTCGTAAGGCAAGCCGCCTGTTCTGCCGGTCTTTTCCGAGGCCGTCGTTTCGTTGTTCTGCGTCACCTGCACGCGTTGCAAATCGTTGTCGCGACTAAACGGGCCGGTGATGGCCCAATCGTGAGGTACCCTCACAGGGCGCCAGCCGGTTTCGGAGTTGACTGCCTCCGAAGCGCCTTGGCTAAAATGCCAATCGCGCAAGAGGCGCTCCGTGCGCTGCGCAAAACTTACCGCACACACCGCGGCGAATGCCATCAATACTAAAAGTTTTCTCATTTCGTGTTGCATAATCAAATACGTCAAACCAATCGCGGGGTGCATCGATGGCAATCTTTGTGCCCCGCCTTTCTGCAAAAGTAGACTTTTTTGCCTTATTTCTCAACTATTCTGCTGTTAAAACCCGCCGGCGGTGGGGCTTCGTACAAACTGCTCCCAATTTTGTGCACTGAAAAGCCTGCGATGAGGAGAAATTTGCATCGGATGCTGCCGCCCCTACACATTATATATAT
>JABZGO010000186.1 GCA_015259305.1 Alloprevotella tannerae
CTACAATGCAATGCCTGTAGAAGGCGTTAAAGCATTGATCGCTTGCATGCAGGAATTTGAAAAGAAACACTAAATCAAATATAGGAGCGGGAGGGGAAACAATGCCACCTCCTGCTCTTTTTACCCTAAGCAATTAGCATAAGACTATGAAAGTATTAGTTGCAACCCAAAAACCCTTCGCACCGGTAGCGGTAAAGGGCATTGAGGAGATTGTTAAAAAAGCAGGCTATGAATTTGCGCTGCTTGAAAAATATGCAGAGAAGGCTGAATTGTTGGAGGCCGTTAAGGATGTAAACGCTATCATCATCCGCTCTGACAAAATTGATGAAGAAGTTTTTGAACACGCACCCGAATTAAAGATCGTTGTGAGAGCCGGGGCAGGCTTCGACAACGTAGATTTGGCAGCTGCTACGAAGCACGGTGTAGTTGTGATGAACACGCCGGGCCAAAACTCTAACGCTGTGGCTGAATTGGTGTTCGGTATGTTGCTTTACACGGTACGTAATAGATTCAACGGAAAAGCAGGTACGGAGTTGATGGGCAAGAAGCTTGGTCTCTTGGCTTTCGGAAACGTTCCTCAAAACGTAGCACGCGTTGCTAAAGGCCTCGGTATGGAAGTTTGCGCTTTCGACGGCTACATCCCGGCTGAAGTCTTCACGCAACACGGCGTTAAGCAAGTAAATACGCCCGCAGAACTCTTTAAAGAGTGCGACGTAGTCAGCTTGCATATCCCCTCAACGCCGGAAACGAGAAGAAGCATCAACAAAGAACTGCTCCTTTCTATGCCGAAGGGCGGTATTGTTGTGAACACCGCACGTCAAGATATTATTGACGAGGATGGATTGATAGAGGCTCTCCTCGAGCGTACAGACTTGCGCTACGTAAGCGACTTGATGTTGGAAAAACATGACGAAGCCGTAGACAAATTAGGCGACCGCTACTTCGCAACTCCCAAGAAGATGGGTGCACAAACGGCCGAAGCAAATATCAACGCAGGCCTAGCAGCAGCCAATCAAATCGTTGGCTTCTTCAAAGATGGTATCACTAAATTCCAAGTAAACAAATAAATCCTGAGCTATGCCAAGAGTTAAACCTTTTAGAGGAGTTCGCCCTCCTCAAGCTTTGGTTGAAGAAGTAGAATCAAGACCCTACGACGTCCTTGACTCAGATGAGGCACGCGTAGAGGCAGGTAATAATGAGAAGTCTCTCTATCATATCATCAAGCCGGAAATCAACTTCCCCGAAGGAACGAGCGAATATGATCCTCGCGTTTACGAAAGTGGCGCAGATCAGTTTAAGAAGTTCCAACAAGAGGGTTGGTTAGTGCAGGATAATGAAGAGAATTATTATCTCTATGCGCAGACGATGAACGGTAAAACACAATATGGTATCGTATTGTGCTGCCACGTGGATGATTACATGAACAATGTAATTAAAAAGCACGAGCTCACGCGTCGCGATAAGGAAGAGGATCGTATGAAGCACGTTCGCAATACGAACGCAAACATCGAGCCTGTTTTTCTTGCTTACAAGAGCAGCCAACCACTGATCGATTTGATTGACAGAAAAGCGAAAGAGACTCCGGTTTATGATTTCGTAGCGCCGATTGATCATTTCCGTCATCAATTCTGGGTGATTGCAGATCCGAAAGATAAGGAAGTAATCACAACTGAATTTGACAAGATGGATGCTTTGTACATTGCCGATGGTCACCACCGCAGCGCTGCTGCTGCATTGGTTGGCGCAGAACGCGCAAAGCAGAACCCGAACAATACGGGCAATGAGGAGTACAACTTCTACATGGCCGTTTGCTTCCCGGCAGAACAGCTTACGATCTTAGACTACAACCGCGTAGTTAAAGATTTGAACGGCTTGACGAAGGATGAGTTCTTGAAAGCTTTAGGTAAGAACTTCATTGTAGAGGATATGGGCACGGAGAACTATCGTCCGAAGAAGTTGCACGAATTCTCTGCTTATTTAGAAGGACATTGGTATCGCTTAGAGGCAAAAGAGGGAACATTCAACCCGAACGATCCTATCGGCGTGCTTGATGTTGACATTTCTTCTCGTCTGATTTTGGATGAAATCTTAGGCATTAAAGACCTTCGTGGCGACAAACGCATCGACTTCGTCGGTGGTTTGCGCGGCTTGGAGGAACTGAAGCGCCGCGTAGACAATGGCGAGATGAAGTTTGCTTTAGCTTTGTATCCCGTGACAATGGAACAAATTATGAACATTGCCGATTCAGGTAAGATTATGCCGCCTAAGGCAACGTGGTTCGAGCCAAAATTGCGTAGTGGTCTCGTTATCCACAAATTGGATTAATACGCTATTATTAAAGGCAAAGAGAGAGGGCAGCGAAATCGCTGCCCTCTCTTCGTATATTATAATGTGCCAAAGCTTTGTTTAGCAGGCTTCATCTGTTATGCTTAGTAGAATCGTTGAAGCGGCCAAAAAGAGCGCGATGCTCTATTTCCATTGCGTCGTTTTCTCCAAACAGTTGGAACTTAAGAAGTCGGCTGCGTGCAGAAGAGCCACCAGCGGAGACTTTTCCAACGCTGCGCGGAAAGAGAAACGCATACTACTTCCCTGCTCACCCATATCGAACATCCCCATATGCCAACGAATCGCGAGTAACTCCTCACGCGTCAAGTGCAAATACCAATTGATGATAAAGCAGGACTTTTCGCCGTGTCCAAAAGGAAAGTCGTCTTGAATCTCAAAGCTTGGATAGGTAACCCAACGCCCCTCTTCATCCTTTTTCCATTTCTCTGTTTTATGATAAAGTTTGACCTTGCATAAATCATGAAACAAAGCACAGATGGCAATACTTTCTTCAGCAATCTCTTGAGAAAAGTTAGCATTTCCCTCATCAAACGCCGGCTTTAGCACAGCCTGATTCAGCCGTAGCGCAGTATGAAAGACATTCATCGAGTGCAGACACAAACCGCCTTCTTCGTTCAAATGAAAATTAGTAGATGAAGGAGCAGTGTAAAAGTCTGACTGTTCCAAATACGCCAGCAAATCCTCCAGTCCCTTTCGCTTAATATAGGAATGGCAAAGGTCAATAAACTCGGCTTTATGCTTTTGTATCTCCTCGTTGTTCATAGTAAATATAAAAGTAGAATTGAGATTTACACCCTAACAAAAAAGGAGAGAAAACTCTCTCCTTTTGTAGCGCCTACGGGAATCGAACCCGTATACCATGCGTGAGAGGCATGTATCCTAACCGTTAGATGAAAGCGCCATAATCGTTTCGCGGAAGCTGGGGGATTCGAACCCCCGGTACGGAAGACCGTACGTCAGTTTAGCAAACTGGTGGTTTCAGCCACTCACCCAAACTTCCTTTCCACACTTCCTTTGAAATGCGGTGCAAAGATAGCGTTTATTCCTTATGCATCCAAACTTTTGTGGAAAAAAGGATAGGACTTTATGCGAAAACAGGCAAGTTAGGTGGAAATACGCTCACGAGCGTACACCTTTTTCATCATGAGCACACAAACGTACGCTCGTGATGGTACAAGCTTACGCTCACGAGAAAAAATGTATTAGTTCGTACGACATCAAAATAATCACAATATTCCGCACTTGAAAATGCAGATGCGTAGATGCAAGTAGCGTCATTCTTTCCACATTATTTGCTTTGCTCAACTTATAACGATCGACGGCGTAACGCGTACAAACTTTAAGAAGATAATATCTTAAAATTTATATGTGCGTAAGGCGCCTAGCAGGGCGACATTCTCACCGGGCAAGCCGACCGTGATACGCAGAAAATCTTGTTGAGGAAATAGTTGTGGTAAATACAAGACTTGAATGCCACGCGATTGAAGATAAGCATGCAACTTGTTTGACTCGCTTGTACGTATTAAAACAAAATTGGCTTCAGAGGGATATACTT
>JABZGO010000187.1 GCA_015259305.1 Alloprevotella tannerae
ATTTGCAAGCACGACCAACTTAGTTTAGCGCTTGGCCGGCTTCTTTACTTGCCTTGTGCGCTTCTAAATCAATATGTCTAACATTCTTAATTTTACATTATGCATTCAAAACTTTTACATCTCTCTGCCGGATTGGTGCTGAGCGCGGCTTTTTGCGCACCGGCGCTGGCGGATCAAGTCAAACCTAAAGGCTACTCCACGAATCAACCCAAAATAGTGCTCACTACGGGCGAAGATCTCGAAGAGTGGACGTTCATCATCAATGCTGACGAAGAGGAAATGGGCAATGTTTGGGTCGACTTGAACAACAACGGAACCTGCGACGAAGACGAGCCTGTCACAGACTTCGGCGGGCAAATCGACTTTACGTGTGTGGATAAAAAGATTACGATCTACGGAAATATTACGGGACTCAACTGCGCGCAAAATGAATTGACGGCGATTGATATCTCGGGCGCGCCGCAACTGATCAAACTTATGGCCGGCCGTAATCATTTGAAGAAAATTGACCTCAGCTATAACGCAAACTTGCAAGAGCTTTATCTCTACAAGAATGAGCTTTTGTCTATCGATCCAACACCGTGCCAATATTTGGTGGAGTTTGACGTGGATGAGAACAAACTGAGCGAAATAAATCTGAGCAATTGCCCGAACCTGACTAAATTCTCGTGCACACGCAATGCGATTAAGACGCTTGACCTTTCATCGCAGCGCGATCTGCGCATACTCTACTGCGGCGGAAACAACTTGACCTCGCTCGATCTCTCTAAATGTACAGAACTGCGTGAGGCTACGTGCGCCAACAACTTGCTGGAAAATATTTCGATCGCAGCTAACAAAAAAATGAAGGAGTTCTACTGCGCGGCTAATAAATTCACGACGTTGGATGTTTCACAAAACACAAAAATGGAGTTGCTCGACTGCCGTGATAATCAACTGACGTCGCTAGATATCTCAAATCTCTATGAGCTTCATACGCTGGCCTGCGGCTATAACCGCTTGAACACGCTGACTTTCCCAATCGAAAAGGATGGCAAACACGCCGGGCTGATTAACCTTTACGCCCAAAGCAATGCGCTTTCTCACTTGGCGCTGGAGCGCACACCGGATATGAAAGTGCTGTATGTGATGGAGAATAATTTTAGTGAGTTGGAGTTGGAACTGATCCCGCAATTGACGCTGTTTAGCTGTTCATCGAACCCGATTAAAGAACTCTCAACGGGCGCAAACAGTATGCTGAAAACGCTGGGCGCAGCTAATGCGCAGTTGAAATCGTTGGATTTGAGCTCTAACAGAGCGCTGACGGTCTTACAATGCTACGGCAACGAAATTAACGGGGATGCGATGACGGCTTTGATTGCTTCGCTGCCTGCACGTAGCGCGATGGAACCGGGCGAAGCCTTCGTTGTGAACACGCCGAAAGGAGATAAGAACGTCATTCGCCAAGCGGATGTGGAAGCAGCCAAGAAGATTCATTGGCAAATCTTTAACTTTCTCGACGGCGTTAACGAGGGTCGCAACCCATATGAGGGGGTAGAGGTTGGCATTCAAACGCCGGAGGTCGTTGACCCGTCATTGTCGCTGATGGCTTCAGGTCGCGCACTCTATATTAAGATGGAAGGCAAGGCTACGCAGGACTTGCTTTACGTCATTGACGCTGCGGGGCGCACGGTCTTGACACAAAAATTGGATAAAGGCTCTAACATCGTGGCATTACCGAATCTGTCGGGCGGCGTTTACGTAGCACGCATCGGACAATGGAACCGGAAGTTTAGCATTCAATAAGTTTTTCGATACTTTTCAAACGCGCAGCGGCTCTTACGTAAGAAGGGCCGCTGCTTTTATTGTGAGCATCCTCCGCAAACGGGATGGGCATGACGAAAATCCCGCCACACGGCACGCTTGTGACCGGTGGCAGGATAACTATTGTGTGATTAAGTACTTATTATTTGTGCAAAGGCACTAAGGGTGCGGGCTCCGTACTCGGATCGCGATCTTTGAGCAGTTCGAGCCAGCGTTTGTAAGCTAATTTATCAGACTTTTCAGCGTAACGGATAATAATGTGATCGTTTTCTTTCTGATGCTCTATGTTGAGCAATAGCTTTTTGAACACGACATTGCTAACCCAAGTATACGGCATTTGTTTGTCGGTAGAGAAAGATGAGGTATAGTTTTCAATACCTTTATGCTCAAACAAATTGTGTAAAGCAAAAGCAGCCTTACCATAAGCTATCCACGAGTTCATATTGGGCATCGGAGAAACAACAATGTACTTGTGGCGATTTTCATCGGTGCGCATATGATACATAATATGCTCTGCAGAAGGAACCGTGGCACTCTGCGCTTTAACCATCGCAACTGCGAGGTCGTCAGCCGATTCGGCCGCGCCGCCGGCTTGCCGTCGGCGGCGGGCACGTATGAGTAAGGTGACGCCGTATTGAAGCAAGATAAACACAATTATGTCGCCCAAGAAGATGAGGTTGATATTGAGCTTATAAGCTGCACCAACGTTAATCAAGATAAAGAATACATCGACCGTAAGCAGAAGAACGAGCGTCGAGCGCTGACTTAAGCCGAGCGCCAACAGCTTGTGGTGGATGTGGGTCTTATCGGGCTTGAACGGGTGTCGACCGTGGAGCATCCGCAACATCATTACGCGGATGGCATCCAAACCCGGAATGAGCAGAACCGCCCAGCCGATAATAAAAGGTGTAGCATCGGTGACGCCGGCGGAGCTTGGCATCACAAAAATCACGCCCAGCAAGCCCAGAATAAAGCCTACGACTTGACTGCCGCAATCGCCCATAAAGATCTTGTTGTGTCGCTCCACTTTGCCAAAGACATTGTAATAGAAGAACGGAACCAGAGCGCCCAGCAACGCAAACGCGATGCCCGCACCTGCCACTACGCCCTGCCCGGCAAACTGCACGCCGAAGAAGAACAAGGCCACCATACTCAAACCTGAAGCCAAGCCGTCGATACCGTCAATTAAATTGATAGCATTTATAATATAGACGATCAAGAGCACGGTTAGCGGCTGCCCGATCAAGGGCGAAATCTCATAAACGCCAAAGAGCCCATAAAGATTATTGATCCACAGATCTGAGAGTACAATCAAAAGGGCGCAAATCGTTTGAACGAGAAACTTCAGCTTATAGTTTATGCCGTTCAAATCATCAGCTATACCCTCTATATATAATAAGATGAGTGCGCAAAGTCCGAGCGTCGGCGGCTTAGCGGCCAAGATGTCGACCTCCCGATTGTCGGTGACGCCCTGCAAGATGGTCCCCAAGCCGTAAAGGAGCGTATAAGCAAAGATCAGCGCCGGCGTAAAGGCGATACCACCCAAACGCGGAACGATACCGGTGTGAACTTTCCGCTCGTTGACCGTATCGAAAAGTTTGCGGCGAAAGGATATGAGTATGATGCGTGGGATCATCAGCGCCGAAACTAAGGCACTGGCGATGAAGCTCATTAATATAGCGAATAGCGTCATTGTATGCTTTTACTTTGCTGTAAGAACGATCGCGTCGCGGCAGACTACCAAAGTTGTAATTGCAGCTGTGGGTTGGTAGAACATAGTTTAAACTTTGATTTAGGCAACTTGAGGCGTCTTTGTCAAGGGGTTGCGAGCCGCCCCTCTTGCTTTCATTGGCCTGAAGCCGGGTTTTGATGCAGGATATCTCACTGCGGGCAGCCTTTCTTCGAGTTTGCTATTTGGGTTTCTCCTTTATGTAACGCGCCAATTGCGTAAAAATTGCGGTATGCTCTTATTTTTATTTCTTTTTTTTGTTCTTTCTTTTGAGCTGTTCAATGATTATCCCGCTCCAAGGCGCTCGTTCACGACCGGCACCGAAGCAGCAGTGCCGCCAACACAAT
>JABZGO010000188.1 GCA_015259305.1 Alloprevotella tannerae
CCGCCAAGACTTGGTGGTCTGGCGGGGAATTGTATATGTTGCCTTCAATACTTATGGGCTTTCGTGACGCGCTCTATTTCGCGGCGCGATTCCTTTTCTTTGATCGTAGCGCGTTTGTCGTATTCCTTTTTACCTCGGCAGAGTCCTATATCCAGCTTGGCCCGCCCGTTTTCATTGATGTAGAGGCGTAGCGGTACGATGGTCAGACCCGGCGACTTGGTCTCGGAAGCCCAATGGCGGATCTCCTTCTTATTAAGGAGAAGTTTGCGGTCGCGCCGCAGCTCGTGGCGATTGTAAGAACCAAAGCTATATTCTGCCACATACATATTTTTGACCCACATTTCGCCATTATTGATGAAGCAAAACGTATCTACGAGGCCGGCTTTTCCGAGGCGAATACTTTTAATTTCCGTCCCCGTCAGTACGATGCCGGCCGTCAGTCGGTCTATTACGAAATAATCGTGCTCCGCACGCTTGTTTTTGATGTTGATACGCGCAGGCTTCAGCTTATTATTCTTTGCCATGGATAGTTGCAAAATTGTCTAAATGTTCGTCTACATAAGCCGCTATCTGCGCCGTATATGACTCTTCGCCTTCGATAAATGCGTCGTCGTGATCGTCAAATTCGGGATGCTGCTCAAAAAGCGCCATGAACTCTGCTTCCGTGCAATCAGCCGTCAAGACATCTCGATGGCGGCGATACTGTTTGTCGACGCGGCGGATGAGACGCGCCAAGTCGTCCACGCCCCACAGCTTCAAAGCCTTGGCAAACGGATTGTGGAAGAAAAAAGGCCCGTAGCCGTTGTGAATGAGTTGGACAAATCCGCCGTCCATCACCTATTCGCGCTAGACAGCATAGCCCCAAAGCGTGATCTGATCAGGCGTAAGCAGGCCGAAAGCTTCAGCTGAGAGTTCTGAACCACAAGCAGCTTTGTAAGCATTCACAAAGACGTCGAGAAAAGCGTCCATTCCCTCGGCGGCAGCGCGACGCAGGTCACTGTCGTTTACAATTATCGGATTCATAATTGCAAAGTTAATACAAGCTAAGGGAGTTGCAAAGCGCCAAGCGCTTCTTTTATGCATCAAGCCGCAAGGCGTAAGCGCGCCGACGCGGGGAAAAACGAGCAAGGAATGCGGCGGAAACCATAAAATAAAGCCCCTGAAGCGCTCTCTAAAAAACCAAGGGGCAACCGGCTATAAAATAGCGCGGCCACCCCTTGAGATAACATGGTTAAATATGAAAAGCCTTATCTTTATTTCTTCATTTTAATGGGCGAATAGGAGAATGTTATCACACCTTTTTGGCCTTCTTGGCTCATATAGTCGGTAAATTTGAGCTTATAGTATTGCCCATCTTTGCACTTCAAGATGTATACTTTTCCCGACAGACTGTATTCGTAAGGCGGCATACCACCCGTCGGCGTGCGCTTCAACCATTTGTAGAGCGTCAAGTTAACAAAGGCGGTTTTAGCATAACCGATGTGGCCCATCATCATATTCTTCGCATCGACAATGATTTTCTCTTTGACCTCTGTGTCGGCTTCGAAGCCCGAAGTAGGCACTTCCGTCACCTTACTCAACTCCGTCTCGGTCGTTTCTACCACTTCGCCCATATTCGTTTTGGGTTCAAAGCGGTGGAAAGCCAACTGCCAATCCTTTAATTCTTTGGGTTCTTCGGTATTTTCGGCCATATCTTTCGTGTAAGCCTCTTCCATCTGCCCCTCATTGTTTTGCTGCTTGTAGACCCACGGGCCTTTCACGCCCAGCATTTCAGTCTTGCCCGACTTTAAATCGATGTAGGTCCACGTACCATACTCTGTTGCCGAGAAGGTGATTTGTTTTACTTCCGCCGGAGCTTCAGGATCTGTGCCCGGTTTGGGATTTGGTTTGGGTTCAGGCTCATCCTTGCTGCACGCAGTTGCAACAAAGAGCAGGGCTGCCCCCATCAAAAGCGTTTGTAGTTTCATAGATGTTGTATTTAATTTTAACGATGCAAAATTACGCCTTGTCGCGAAGCGCTGCAATACCTAAAAAGATTGATTTTCATCCCACTCAAACGGCGTTGAAAAGCCATCGTATGCGTCCCAATTACCAGTCCGCCAACAAAAATCGGCACGCGCTCAACGCTTTTCTTGACGCAGACACATTATTATATATACGCGTGCGAGGGGCGCCCAACTTCAGCAGGGCTGTGCTCAACATACTAAGAAATTGGTAGAAAATAAGCCTACATTTATTTTGCTCTTCGCGGCTCTTGGCGTAATTTTGTAGCACCACTACAGAAAACAATCAGCAAATAAAACCTATGACACAAGGAAAAGTTGATGCTTTGTTGGGCATTGTCTTCGGCGATGAAGGAAAAGGAAAGGTCGTCGACTATTTTACGCCACGCTACGACGTTGTAGCTCGATTCGCCGGCGGTCCTAATGCGGGACACACCATTATATTTGAAGGAAAGAAATTCGTTTTGCGGTCTATCCCTTCCGGTATTTTTGATGAAGGCAAACTGAATATCATTGGTAATGGTTGCGTTATCGCGCCGGATCTCTTTATGAACGAAGCGCGCGAACTTGAAACGGCGGGCTATTCGCTCATAGATCGCTTGCACATCAGTCGGCGGGCGCATTTGATTCTCCCAACTCACCGACTGCTTGACCGCGCTTACGAGGCGGCCAAAGGGAAAAACAAGGTCGGGACTACGGGCAAAGGCATCGGCCCTGCCTATTCTGACAAAGCCGCACGCATCGGCTTGCGCGTAGGTGACATTTTAGACAATTTTGAAGCCAAGTATAAGGCGCTAAAGGCGCGCCACGAGCAAATCTTGCGCGATCTGAATTTCACAGATTACGATCTTACCGAAACAGAGCAAGAATGGTTTGCAGGCGTTGAATATATGCGCCAATTCCAACTGAAAGATACGGAAGTAGAGTTAAACAAACTCCTCCGCGAAGGCAAATCTGTCTTGGCTGAGGGCGCACAAGGCTCTATGCTCGACATAGATCACGGCACGTATCCCTTTGTTTCGTCTTCGTCGACGACGATTGGCGGCGTCTGCACCGGACTGGGCGTTGCGCCGCACCGGATCGGCCACGTTTATGGTATATTCAAGGCCTATTCTACCCGCGTTGGCGCCGGCCCGTTCCCCGTAGAACTCTTCGACGAAACGGGCAACGAGCTGCGACGTATCGGTCACGAATACGGAGCTGTTACCGGGCGCGACCGCCGTTGCGGCTGGATAGATCTTGTGCAGTTAAAGTACGCCATAATGATCAATGGCGTGACCGATTTAGTAATGATGAAGAGCGACGTGCTCGATACTTTTAAGGAGATCAAGGTATGTACGGCCTACGAGAAGGCAGGTGAACGAACCGAAGAGATGCCTTTCGACACCGAAGGGTGGACGGCCGTCTACGAAACGCTACCCGGCTGGGAAACGCCCTTGACGGAGATTCGCGAAGAAAAAGATTTCCCGCCCGCATTTGCGACTTACATCGCTTATTTGGAGCGCGCACTGGAGACGCCGATCAAGATTATCTCCGTGAGCCCTGATCGCGAAGCGACGATCTTGCGCTAAGCACCAACGAGTATAAGGCCGGCCTTGCCGAGCACTGCATACAAAACGCCCCGAAGCGGAATCCGCTTCGGGGCGTCTCTTTTAGCTGTATGTTTAGCGCGAGCCATACATTTTTTCGTAGTAATGTTGATAATCAGAGCCCGATACGGCTTCGATCCAATCGTGATGCTCGAGGTTCCAACGCACGGTTTTTTCGATGCCGACCTCAAATGTCGTTTCCGGATACCAACCCAAATCGGCTTTGATTTTAGAGGGGTCGATACCATAGCGCTGATC
>JABZGO010000189.1 GCA_015259305.1 Alloprevotella tannerae
GGCAACGAAAACGTATATCGACAAACTACAAACGCTCACGGATACCTTCCAGAAGGTCGACGAGCAAAGTGCCCGCCTGACGCGCGACAGTGAAGAGATGGAGAATCTCAATCGCACGCTCACCGGCATCAATAAGGTGTATGAACTTCACTTGAAGAGCATCAGCTTGCAAGTGGGTACGATCGACGATATCAACAATCAGACCCACAAACTCGCAGAACAGATTCAGCGCCTCAACAGCGTGTATGCTCGAATGATCGACGCGCTCACCGTAAATATGGTCAACCAGTCGGCCGCCGCGCCGCGCGAGCAAAGCGAATCTTAAGCGCACCCTCACCTCTTTCTACGATTTCAGAATAAGCAAATGCCTTCTACAATAAAGAAAAGACCCGTTTCTCCTCGCCAGAAGATGATCAACTTGATGTACATCTTGTTGATGGCGATGTTGGCGCTCAATGTCTCCAACGACGTCTTGAAAGGCTTTCACCTTATTGGCGATAGTTTGGAGCGTACGACGACGAATGCCGCCAAGGAGAATCGAGATCTATATGACGATTTCGCCGTCTTGGTGAAGAAGAATCCGGCGAAGGTCCGCGAGTGGTACACTAAAGCCATTCAATTACGCGGTACGTCCGACTCGCTTTATAATTTTGTCGAACAACTCAAATGGGCCATCGCTCGCGAAGCAGATGGTAGCAAAGGAAACCCCGATCGGCTCAACAACGAAGAAAACTTGGATGCTGCCGGCCACGTGATGCTTGCCCCCATCAGCGGCAAAGGAAAATTGCTTTACGATGCCATCAATCGCTATCGCACCCACGTGCTCCGCTACATCACCGACCCGCGTCAGCGCGCCATCATCGCGTCCGATTTGAGTACGAACGTGCCGAAGAACGACAACGCCTTGCTCGGCAAAAACTGGCAAGAATATATGTTTGAGGATATGCCGGCCGTAGCAGCCATAACGATGCTCTCCAAACTCCAGAGCGACATCAGAAAAGCTGAGAATCAAGTCTTGCATACCTTGCGCGCCAATGTCGACTTAAAGGACATTCGCGTCAACGAACTCAACGCCTACGTGCTGCCTGAAGCTACGACATTGATGCCCGGCGAAGTATTCCGCTCCAAAATCTTTATGGCAGCCGTCGACACCACACAACGCCCGCAGATCTTTGTCAACGGACGCCAAGTTAGCGGCTCGGGTGAGTACAACTTCACCGTTGGGGGGCCCGGCGAATACAGCTTTTCAGGCTATATCCTCACGCAAAACGCAGCCGGAGAGATTCTCCGCCGCAATTTCGTGCAGAAATACAACGTCATAGCACCGCCAACCGGCGCCACCGTGGCTGCCGATTTGATGAACGTACTCTATGCCGGCTTCAACAACCCCATCAGTGTGAGTGCTTCGGGCATAGCGCCCGATAAGGTCCATCTGTCTATGACCGGCGGCTCACTGACCTCGCAGGGAAAGGGCCACTATACGGCGCGCCCCGCAGCGGTCGGTAGCAACGTCACCTTCACCGTCAGCGGAGAAGTCAACGGAAAAACGCAAAAAATGGGCACTTACACCTTTAAAGTACGCAAATTGCCCGACCCAACGGCCTATATCGCACTGGGTAACGACCGCTTCAAGGGCGGCCGCCTCGCCAAAGGTTCCGTCATAGGCGCAGCCGGTATCGGTGCCGCCATCGACGATGGTCTGCTCGACATACCTTTCCGCGTCTTGAGTTTCGAGTCCGTCTTCTTTGATCGAATGGGCAATGCCCGCCCCGAAAATTCTGACGGTGCCAACTTCACCGAGAACCAGCGCAACTTGATGCGCTCGCTCCGACGTGGCCAACGCTTCTACGTCTCTCGCGTTGTCGTGATGGGACCCGACGGTTTGCGCCGCACACTGCCGCAACCGGTAGAGATCATTGTCAACTAAGCACGACCGCTTATTTAAGTTTTGAAAATATAAGTCCACACTATATGAAACGATACATTTTGCTGCTCATAGCAACCTTTACAATCGCGACGCTCTCGGCCCAACCGCCGAAACGCCGGGCTGAAGATGCCGCGCGCTCTGCCGCAACGCGCAACGCCCCGACGGGAGTTTCTTATCGCGACTTCCCCACGGCGCAGGCCATGCCTCAAGATGTGGCTTGGCGAAGAGACTTATATCGCGTCTTAAATCTGAAAAAGGACGCCAATGCCGTGTTATATTATCCGACGACCCCGCAAGATGGACGCGAAAATCTCTTTACTTACCTCTTCCATCTTCTGCTTCGCCGCCAGATAAAAGCTTACGATTATAAGCTCGATGGCAACGAAGATTTTTCTGAGGCCAATGAAGTGACGGCGCGCACACTGATGGATCGCTATCATATCTATTATGAGGCGAAGGACGGCCGCCTGCGCGTCAACGATGCCGATCTGCCTTCAGAGGACGTCAAACTTTACTACTTGAAAGAGAGTACGTATTATGATCAGCATACGGCTACTTTCCGCACAAAGGTCGTGGCCCTCTGCCCCGTCATTGTGCGCGGCGATAGCGAGTTTGGCGGAACAGATCAAAACTACCCGATGTTCTGGGTACGCTTTGACGAAGTAGCCCCGAAGTTGGGCAAACTCATGCTCATGGAGAGCAATTACAACAATGCGGCCACGCTTTCAGCCGACGACTATTTTACGCTGGGGCGCTATGAAGGAGATATTTATAAGACCGTCAATCTGCAAGACCGCCTCTTGAGCAATTACTGCCCCACCGATTCAGATATGCACCGTGAACAGGCGCGTATAGAGAAGCAACTCAAAGATGTGCGCAAGAGCGTTTGGGGAGAAGAGCCCGTTGTGAAGAAGCCCGAAGCCGTCGTGACCGATACTGCCGCCGTAGCTCCCGAAGCCGCTGCTCCCAAGCGCCGCATCACGGCTCGTCGTCGCACAACGACGCGTACAAAATCGCCGAAAGTATCTACGCCGAGCACGAAAGAGCCCAAAAGCACCAAGACGACCAAAGCTGCCGGCTTTAGCGTGCGCCGCCAGCGTCATTAAATGAGGCTATAAGTTAGCAATTAAGGAAAATAAACAGGCGTGCCGCAAACTGAGCTCTCGGTTTGCGGCGCGCTTTTTTTGCGTTTCCCCTCCCACGCTTGTACTTCATACCGCGCAAGCAAATGGCGCTCTGTAAAAGATTGTCTTGCCAACGAAGCTCGTCTAATATAGCACCATCAAACTTGTCGTCCACGCCACGCAACTCCGCCCCTCAACGCCTCCCGCCGCAAGTAACCCCTCAATCCTCACCTCTTGCACCAAATAAACACCAAACGCCGGAGCGAATTTCCCAATCTCCACGACCAATGCCGCAAATATCGCCCGTCAAAACTCGCTCCACCTGCACCACAATCCCGCCCGCAAACGTCATCCGTCGCGAATAACCCCATCGGGGTTAGTCTTTTGGCAGGGCAGGGTTAAAGTGTGCAACGCTTTAACCCTGTCTAACGCACCACCGCATTGGCAACCTCTTAGGGTTGGTCTTTCAAAAATATCCAATGATTGACATGCAACGAAAACAAACCCAATTATAACTCGTACGAGCAACGACTCACGTCGTTAGTGGCTAGGTTGCCGCTTCGCTCCTCAACCCTGCCACAGTGAAAGACCAACCCCTAATGGGGTTGCACTCACTTCCATCCGTTTATCCAGGGTTAAGGCACATCGTGCCTTAACCCTGGCCTACCAAAAGATCAACCCTAAGGTGTTGTTGTCGCTTTCTATAGAATCGATGTCAGGTCTCGTGTGCAATCTTTTTCAAAAT
>JABZGO010000018.1 GCA_015259305.1 Alloprevotella tannerae
TGGTAATCGTGAAGCTTGACATACGGCTGAAATATTCATGTCTCAAACCGCCTTCCTTCGTATCATTCCAAGGCGCGCTAGGATATCCGATAATCGATGTACGCGTATCGGCAGCGTCAACACCCAATTGAGAACGAAGCGTCAAGCCCTTAACCGGCGTCAATTCGATGAAAGCCGTACCCGTGAGGCGGGCATCATTCGTAAATGACGGATTAAGTTTCGTCCAAAGCTCATTGTTATAAGCATTCATCACCGGAATAACATCCAACTTGCGGCCATTCTTATCATAAGGATTGATGTAAGGCTTGTTGGTTACCGTAGAGAATGCACCATTGTTACCGGCATAGAGGTTATTAAACATTCTATCGGCAGTACGCTCATCGTAGTTCAAACCGAGGTTCACGCCATAGTGGAACCAATCCGTTGCGCGAGAATCCAAGTTAAAACGAACCGTATAGCGTTTGAAGCGAGAAGAAGGCGTCAAACCGTTTTTCTTCATATAAGATGCAGAAGTATAATACGTCGTACGTTCGCTACCACCGGCAACGCTGAAGTTCGTATTATACATCGGAGCGTTATCATTGAAGTAGTACTTCTGCCAGTCAGTATTCACGCCTGAAGCCTTGTAAGCTGCATATTGCGCACCGTTAATGATACCATTCTGCAACTCATACTCCAGCAATTCGTTAGAGCTCATCGGGTTGCCAATGCGGCGAGCCAATTGGCTCCAACCGATGCTCTGACCGATTTTGATCACAGCCTTTTCATTGCGATGACCTTTCTTCGTCGTTACGAAGATTACACCGTTAGCAGCACGAGAACCGTAGATAGACGTAGCCGAAGCGTCACGCAATACCGTGTAGCTTTCGATATCGTTCGGGTTCAACATGTAGAACACAGAAGCACCTACCGGCATACCATCGACCACGTAGAGCGGCGTGTTACCACCATTGAGTGAACCTGTACCACGAACCTTCGTACTTGTACCATTGATGTTACCAACGTCACCCGTGTTGTTCGAGATCTGCACACCGGCTACTTTACCCTGCAAAGCGTCGAGGGCGGTAGTCACCGGTTTGTTTTCAATTTTGTCGGCAGAGACTTTAGACACAGTACCAACGACTGTACCCAATTTCTTTGCCGTACCGTAACCTACAACGACTGCTTCAGTCAGGTTGCTATCACCAGACTCTTTCATCGTCACTTGCATATTGCCCGTGATGCTCACAGTCTCGGGGTTCATACCCACGTTGGTGATGTTAATGTACTTAGCCGTGGCGGGCAAGCTCGAGAACGTAAAATTACCGTTGTCATCGGTTTGCGTCATGAGCTTAGTCCCTTGCACACGTACGACAGCACCGCTCACGGGTGAGCCATGTTCGTCGACTACCCGGCCGGTTACGTGTTGCTGCGCATAAATAGAGCCTGCTGAAAGCAGACACGCAGACAAAAGCACTAACTTCTTGTTCATAATATAACCGTTAAATTAAACATATATTCAATCATCGTGCGTTTTTCGTGAAGAGAGGCAGACGCAGTAAAAGCGGTTATTTTGCTATGTTCTCGTCCGATCTTCTCCCTCCTTATTTTTGCTAATTCCAGACCTCGGAGAGAGGGGTTTCTAAGGCCTATTGCGAGGCTTTTTCGCATTTTCGGAATATTAGCTATTGGCAAATGTACGGATATTTTCAGTAAATGCAAACTTTTCATTCCATTTTTCTCACTTTTTTTCTACTTCCACAATCGCTCGCCGCGATTTGGGGAGGATAAAAAACGCTAAAATGCCCATTTTGGGCGCTTTATGGGCTTGGTTTACACGTTGAGATTTTAGCCGATCAGCCTTTGATTGAAAGCGTTTTTAGCAAGACGACATGGCAGATTTCTTTCGTTGCCCTTCAGCCGAGGAACGTTGTTGCTATATTCATTAGAATTTGTTTGTTTATAAGAATCCATGCAGAGGGTTTAACGAGTTGAGGATAATCACGCCCAAAACAAAGGCCGTAATGCCGGCATACAGCCAATCGCGCTGCTTGAGGAAGTCAAAAAAAGAAATGACGACGCGCAAGAAGGGCGTAAGGATCAAAACCAAGACGCCGAGCTGTATCCACCCGATGGGATTCATTTGCCCTACGCTGCCGAAGATGCCGCCAAGCGTCGTGTAGGCTTCCGCATTTTCCGGCAAGGCATTGTAACTAAAACGAGAGAGGTCGGGCAGCGTTTCCGAGCCGTGACGCCACAGATAGCCAATCCCGCCCGCAAGGGCGATCAGTCCGGCCAGCGCCACGCCAATTCGAAGCGTGCGCGCCACGAGCAACGAAAGATCGCGCGAAGTGCCGTCGCCGGAAGCCTCGCCCGCCGCATCCTTCGTGCAGGGCTTGTCTTGAGGCGCTGCGGAGCGCGCTTTTTCGGTTGATGTCGGTTGCCTCATTGTTTCGAAAGGTTATTGCTCTTGCAAGAGACGTGATACATATATATAATGTGTACGGACCGATCGTTTAGAACCTACCGGTAAATCCGTTGTATAGCATATTGAGCGCCACGAGTAGAATGGCGAAGAAGAAAATCTGCCGCAGGCGTTTTACGTTCATACTTTGCAGGAGTCGCGCGCCCGTCAGTGCACCGAGTAAGACGCCGATCAGCGTCGGGAAGGCCACAGACGGGAGAATGATACCGCGCTGCACGTAGACTACGGCCGAAGCGCAGGCCGTAACGCCCATCATAAAATTGCTCGTCGTCGTACTCACCTTAAACGGCACTTTCATAATGCCGTCCATCGCGATGACTTTCAAGACGCCAGAGCCGATACCGAGCACGCCCGACAGGATGCCGGCAACGTACATCACGCCCAATCCGCCTCCAACGTTACGCAATTCGTAATGCTTCAGCGTTCCGTCGCGTTGCGGCCAAGCTCCGAAGAGTTTTAAGCGCCGCGCGGCCTCTGAACCGACCACTCCTTCGTGATCTTCCTTGCGTCGCTGCTGCATAATGACGGTAAGGATAAGCACGAAGCCAAAGATTATGGCGATAACGGAACTATTGAGCCGGACGGCGACAAAGGCGCCCGTGACGGCGCCAACCGTGGTGGCCACTTCGAGAAACATGCCGAGGCGCACGTTGGTAATCCCCTCCTTGACATACGCACTTCCGGAGCCGGAACTTGTGGCTATCGTGCTAACCAATGCCGCTCCGACGGCATAATGGAAGTCGATACCAAATCCAAGCGTAAGAAAAGGAATGATCACGACTCCACCTCCGAGTCCGGTAAGCGAGCCCAGCAAGCCTGCGCAGTATGCTGCAAGTAAGATCAACAATGTAAAAAAGAGCATCGTCATAGTCTCAACCAAGCTACGTTAATCCCTATTTGATTGTTCAAGGTTGCAAATATAGCATATTTGACTTTTTCTCACTTATTTCACTTCAAAAAAAACGCTCCATCCCACTTCAGAGCATTGCACCGCTTCGTCTCTTCACGCACACTGCACAGCTCTCGATGCCGGGCGATGAGCGAAGGGGCAGCCACCCCACCCGCCGCCAACCGAGCGGCGGCCGCGCATACTTTGCTCGCAATGGCAGGGGACCAAATATCGACCGCGCAAGGCGATGCCTCCCATTTCGCTCCGACGAAGTTGGGGCTGCGGAGCTTGTTGTCGTGAGCGCAAAGGTTTTTTCTCACGAGCGCAAGGTCTTTTTATCGTGAGCGCAAACCTTTGTTGTCGTGATGAAAAAGGTAGTAGGCCAAGTTTGACTCACGCAATCTTTACACCTCAGCAAATAAAGTCTTGCGCCAGGATATGCAAAAAAGCCTTGGTTGCATAGACAAGACTGATGAAGCCACTCAAAATATCGACAAAAAGGCCTCAACAAGAAGCCCGGCGACAGCCCATTTTTACCCTCGACCACACATTATTATATATAACGCCTCAAAAATGAACCTTTCAAGAGCAAAAACAGGCCTTCGCAAGGGGGCACCACACCAAAGGCCGCGCTTGGCAGAGCAAAACGTGCGACTTAATAAGATTTCCTGCCTTAAAAAAGGCAAATGTGCAGAATAATCTCTACTTTTGCTGTTTGGTTAGACGATAGAAAAATCTTCAGAGATGACTGACGCTGCTCCCGATTACCACACTCCCGTACTGCTGCAAGCTACAGTAGACGGATTAAACGTTCGGCCGGATGGCTGCTACGTCGATTGCACCTTTGGCGGGGGCGGTCACAGTCGGGAGATCCTGCGCCGCTTGGGGCCCGACGGGCGCCTGCTGGCTTTTGATCAGGATGCCGACGCGCAGCGCAATATTCCGGCCGGCGAAGACCGACTGACCTTCGTGCAGAGCAATTTCCGCTACTTGCCTAATTGGTTGCACTATTATGGTTATGAGCAGGTCGATGGTATTTTGGCCGACTTAGGCGTTTCGAGTCACCACTTCGATGCGGCCGATAGGGGTTTCTCCTTTCGCTTTGAAGGGGCGTTGGATATGCGGATGAACAAACGCGCGCACACCTCGGCTGCCGGCGTCGTCAATACGTATAGCGAAGAGCAGTTGGCAAACCTGTTTTATCTTTACGGCGAACTCAACAATGGGCGCCGCTTGGCCGCGGCCATCATCAAAGCCCGCTCCGTCGCGCCGATTGAGCGCGTGGAGCAATTGGTCGACATCGTGACGCCCTATCTCGGCGCGGCCCGCGCAAAGAAGGATATGGCCAAGGTGTTTCAAGCCCTACGTATCGAGGTGAACCACGAAATGGAGGCCTTGGAGGCTATGCTGACGGCCGCACTGACCCTGCTGAAGCCGGGCGGCCGATTGTCAGTTTTAACTTACCATTCATTGGAAGATCGCTTGGTGAAAAATTTCATCAAAGCCGGCAACGCTGCGGGCAAAGTCGAACAAGACTTCTACGGAAACCGACTCGCTCCGATGAAACCCCTGAACGGGCGCGTGATAAGACCCGACGAGGCTGAAATGGCCGCGAACCCACGCAGCCGAAGTGCAAAGTTGCGCATCGGCTTATGCACCGCCGAACAAACAGACGGCAAGTAAGACTCATGACAAAAACAACCGACGAGAAAACAGACGGACGCAAGGTAATCGAAGCCTTAGAGCGATCGGCAGCAGCAAGACAGCGCCGCCAACATCCCGACTCGCCCCAAGAGCAGACGAAAGAAGAGAGCGATAAAAAAGCCCGGCAGGCCTTCAAAAGCTTGACGGGAGAGGAGGAGTTTAATCTACGGAACGGCCTAACGCTACGCGCCATTCTCGGTGGTGACATCTTGGCGGGCGCTTGGTTTCGCCGGCATTTCTGGTATATTGTGATGATCATCGTGATGTGCCTCCTTTACGTCGGCAATCGCTATGCTTGCCAGCAGCAAATGATCGAAGGGACACACTTGGCCGACACGCTGCTCGATCGGCGCTACAAGGCACTGACGCTCTCCGGACAATTGAAAGAAATGACGCGACGCAGCAGCGTAGAAGAGCATCTGGCTGACACGACGCTACATACGTCGACAACACCCAACTATAATTTGCCTGTAGAGGCGGAATCTTCGGCGGATGGCAAACAGCCTTAGCGGCCACAGCCCCTGCTCTTTAAGAAACAACTACAGGCTTTAAAGCATGAAAGTATATTTAGACAAATTCAGTTCGCGCTTCTCGGTTATCGCAATACTCCTGGCGATTGTCGGACTGGTCATTGTGGGCAAATCGCTCTATATTATGACCGTCAAAAAGGACTATTGGATGGCCGTGAACGATCGTTTCCAGCGGCGCAATGTATCGCTCACGCCGATGCGTGGCAATATTCTGGCCGATGATGGGGAGGTCTTGGCGGCGTCTTTGCCTGAATATAAAATGTATATGGACTTTATGGTCGAAATCGATGATTCGGCCCGCCAACAGAAAGAACAACATATCCGCGATTCGCTCCTGACAGTCAAGATGGACAGCATCTGTCAGGGCATGAAGC
The DNA here is from genome assembly GCA_015259305.1 of Alloprevotella tannerae. Classification (GTDB taxonomy): domain Bacteria; phylum Bacteroidota; class Bacteroidia; order Bacteroidales; family Bacteroidaceae; genus Alloprevotella; species Alloprevotella tannerae_B. The sequence goes on from JABZGO010000018.1 coordinate 5,962, forward strand.
GCATTTTCCCTGACGTAGATCCGGCTAAGTTGGCCGCCCATTTGCGCGAGGGGCGCCGACAAAAGAGCAAAAACTGGCCGATCTATCCGAGGCGCGTCAGCTATATACAGTATCGCCGCGTGAAGCAGTTGCCCTTGCTGCGGTTAGCCCCCTACCGCGGTGGTTTCCACGCCGAAACGTTCAGAACCCGCGTCAACCCCTTCGGCGCTTTGGCGCCACGCACCGTCGGCGACCTCTATCGCGGCAAAGACGAGGCGCGAAGCGGCATCGAAAAGACTTACGACGCGATCTTGAGCGGCAAGCCCGGGCGCTTCCACCGAGAAAAAGTGCTCAATCAATACTTGAGCATCGTAGACCTGCCGGCAGAAGACGGCTTAGACGTGCAAACGACGCTCAACATTGCCATGCAGGACATTACGCAAAAGGCGCTCGGCGACCGCTTGCGCGAGATTCAAGGAGAAGGGCGTGGGCAGGTAAACTTTGGCGTAGCTATTTTGATGGATGTCAAGACGGGCGACGTGAAAGCCATATCGAGTCTGTCGCGTGTGGGCGATGGTTCGTTTCAGGAAATCTCCAACAAGGCGGTGAGCAACTTGATGGAACCGGGATCGGTCTTCAAACCGATGTCGTTCTTGGTGGCCTTCAACGATGGCTATCTTCACTTGAACGATCAAATAGACACGGGCTATGGCATCTTTGAAATGCACGGCCGACAGATGAAAGACCACAACTGGCGCAATGGTGGCTACGGGCGCTTGACGGCACGAATGTGTATTGCCAACTCGTCGAACGTCGGCGTCAGCAAGTTTATCGATCGTTTCTACGGCAACAACCCTGATAAATTCGTTGACGGGATCTACGCGACCGGCGTTGGCGAAGATCTGCACATCCCCATTCCGGGCTATGCAAAGCCCCGCATTCGTCGTCCGCGCGACTTAGGCGACCGCTGGGCAAAGACGGACTTGCCGTGGATGAGCATTGGCTACGTAACGCAGATACCACCGATTAGTACACTGACTTTTTATAACGGCATTGCCAACGATGGCAAGATGATGCGCCCGCGCTTCGTCAAAGCAATCTTGCGCAACGGAGAAGTGATAGAGGAAAAGCCGCCCGTCGTCATTCGCGAACAGATGGCAAAGCCGGAGGCTATCAAGGATGTGCAGGCTTGTCTGCGCGCCGTGGTGACGGATGGCGTTGGCCGAAAGATCAATTCCAAACTCTTTCACATCTCAGGAAAGACGGGTACGGCACAGGTTTGGACGGCTCACGGACGCTCGGCCGAATATCTCGTTTCCTTCGCCGGATATTTCCCCGCAGAAGCGCCGCGCTACTCTTGCATTGTCTGCATCGAAAAGGCCGGTAGTGCGGGCGGCGCACTGGATTGCGGTCCGGTGTTTAAGCGCATCGCGGAAACGGTGATGGCGCAGGATCGCTTGACGGATTATACCGTGGCGCGCGATTCGGTGAACACGCCGCTACCCATCGTTAATCCGGGTAACATCTTGGCCGCAAATTATCTTTTGGACGTCTTTGGCATTCCGCACTCAACGAACGTGAGCGGCAATGCGGACGGCGTGATCTGGGGAACGTGTGCTACGCGCTCCGGCAGCGTTGCGCTGACCAACAGAGTGACTCCGAAAGACGAAATGCCCGATGTGCGCGGCTATGGTTTGCGTGATGCGGTATTCCGTCTCGAACAAGCGGGCTTGTTGGTAAACTGCGCAGGCATCGGACGCGTGACGGCGCAAAGTATTCCGCCGGGGGCGAAGATCAAGCGTGGCGAGCACGTCAACCTCGTTTTGGGCGAAGGCGCTGAAGTACAGGAGATGGCGGCGACCGAAGAAGAAGCAGCTACTGAACCTGCGCAACAAGCTGCTCCGGAGAACGCGACACCGGCAACGACTAACACGCCGGCGCCCGCACCCAAGCCCGAAAAGCCGCAAGCTAAACCGGCTAAAGAGGGCATCAAACCGGAAAAGCCGAAAGTGACCAATACGGAGAAGCCGAAGGATAAGCCAAAAGAACCGGCACGAACTGGGACACGCGAAGCTACGCCGCAGCGCCGAACAGAGGAAAACAAGGCAAAGGATAAGCCTAAAACGGCTACCAAAGATAAACCCAAAGACAAGCCGAAGGCAAACACTAAGACCACAGCGGAAGCCGCCGGCAAGTCGAAACCCAAACCCGCTTCATCCACATCCGGAACGAGCGGTAAGAAAAAAGAATCAACAACAACGAATACTACACCGAACAAGGGCAAAAAGAAATGATGCCTGCTTTCAGTGTCAGTAAATCATTCAACGCATATAATAATATATACATGATGAAATTGTCGGACCTCTTGCAGAAAATCAGTCCCCTCGAAACGCGAGGGAGTCTCTCTATTGATATTAACGGCGTGAATATGGACTCGCGCTTGGTGGAAAAAGGCAACCTCTTTGTGGCTGTCAAAGGCACACAAGCCGATGGGCACGCTTTTATTGCCGGCGCAATTGAGAAAGGCGCTTCAGCCGTCTTGGTGAGTGAACCCATTCCTACAGAAACGCCGGCAGACGTCACTTTTGTACGTGTGGCAGACACGGAAGATGCGATTGGAAAGGTGGCGACTACGTTTTATGGAGATCCTACGCAACGCTTGAAACTCGTCGGTGTGACGGGAACAAACGGCAAAACGACAATTGCTACCGTATTGTATCATTTGTTTACGGAACTGGGCTTCAAGTGTGGCCTTTGCTCTACGGTATGCAACTATATCGGAACGCGTGCTGTACCTACAGAACACACGACGCCGGACCCCGTAACTTTAAATAGACTCCTTGGGGAAATGGCCAACGAAGGCTGCGAATATGCCTTTATGGAATGTAGTTCGCACGCTATTCATCAAAAGCGAATCGGCGGTTTAGACTTCGCCGGCGCGCTCTTTACCAACCTGACGCGCGACCACCTCGATTATCATAAGACGTTTGAGAATTATCGCGACGCGAAGAAGGCGTTCTTTGACGGCTTGGGCAAAGACGCTTTTGCTATCACCAACGCCGACGATAAGAATGGGCCCATTATGGTGCAAAACACGAAGGCGCGCATCAAGACGTATTCGACGAGAGCTGCTGCCGACTACAAAGGAAAGATCCTTGAAGAGTCGCTCGAAGGTATGCTGCTCGAAATTAACGGTCGCGAAGTTAGCGTACGGTTTGTCGGCCGCTTTAATGTCTCTAACCTGCTCGCCGTGTATGGCGCGGCCATCGAACTTGGCATTTCACCGGAAGAGACGCTGCGCGTACTTTCTTCGCTCCACCCCGTCAATGGGCGCTTTGAAGCCATTCGCTCCCCAAAAGGCGTGAGTGCAATCATTGACTATGCTCACACGCCGGATGCTTTGGCCAACGTGCTCTCGTCTATAGATGAAATCGTGCGCGGCAAGGCGCAGGTGATTACAGTTTGCGGCGCCGGCGGCAATCGAGATAAGGGCAAGCGCCCCTTAATGGCCCAAGAAGCAGCCAACCGTAGCGACCGCGTGATCATCACGAGTGATAACCCGCGCTTTGAAGAGCCGAAGGCTATTGTAGATGATATGCTCGCGGGCTTGGATGAAGCACAACGCGCTAAGACCATCGCCATCGTAGACCGCCGCGAAGCCATCCGCGCCGCAGCAGCAATGGCGCAAGCCGGCGACGTAATCCTCATAGCCGGCAAAGGACACGAGCCTTATCAAGAGATCAGAGGCGTAAAACACCATTTTGATGACCACGAAGAAGTGCGCAAGGCTTTCGGTTTAGAAGCGTAGGTGTCCACTAAAGACTTCCTGATATGTTATATTATCTCTTTCGTGCTTTAGAAAGCATAGGCGTGCCCGGCTCCGGTCTCTGGAGCTACACCTCCTTTCGGGGCCTGCTTGCATTGATGCTTGCGCTGATCATCTCCACGTGGTTTGGCGAGTATTTCATCAAACTCATGAAGCGCAAGAACATTAGTGAGACGCAGCGCGACGAAGCAATCGACCCCTTTGGTACGCAGAAATTGAATGTGCCCTCAATGGGCGGCATCATCATTATTATAGCCATTCTTGTACCCGTACTCTTACTCGGCCGCCTGCGCAATATCTACCTTATATTGATGATCATATCGACCGTTTGGTTGGGTATCATTGGCTTCTTAGACGACTATATCAAGATCTTTAAGAAGAAGAAAGACGGCCTGCCCGGACGCTATAAGATCTTAGGGCAAGTAGTCTTGGGCTTAGGCATAGGCTTGACGCTTTACCTGAGTCCGGACGCCGTGATGCACGAGAATGTAGAAACCGTAAACGTCAACCACGTGACGGTCGTCAAACATAAGAGTCAGCCCGTCAAGGCTACGCAGACAACCATCCCATTTGTAAAGAACCACAACCTCGACTATGCCGAAATCGTTTCATTTGTAGGCGAACACAAGCAAGCCGTAGGTTGGATTCTCTTCGTGCTGATGACCATCTTCGTGATCACAGCCGTCTCCAACGGCGCAAACCTCAACGACGGAATGGATGGTATGGCTGCCGGCAATTCGGCTATTATCTGTATAGCGCTGGTCATCTTTGCCTACGTTTCCGGCCACGTCCAATGGGCCGGATACCTAAACATTATGTACATTCCGGGGGCGGAGGAGTTGGTCATCTTTATCTTTGCGATGATTGGAGCGCTCATCGGCTTTTTGTGGTACAACGCCTACCCCGCCCAAATATTTATGGGCGATACCGGCTCACTTACCATTGGCGGTCTGATTGGCGTATTGGCCATCATTATCCACAAAGAGCTCCTTCTCCCGCTACTCTGCTTCATTTTCTTTGTAGAAAGCTTGAGCGTGATCTTACAAGTAGAATATTTCAAATTCTTCAAGCGGAAAGGCTTGAAACGTAGAATCTTTAAGCGCACACCGATTCACGACAACTTCAGGGTCTTGAGCAAGCAACTTGATCCGGAATGTCGCTATTTACTAAAAAATTGGCCGCGTACCACCTCACACGAATCGAAAATCACCGTCCGCTTTTGGATTACCACCATCTTGCTGGCCGCAGCAGCCATCATCACATTGAAGATCAGATAAGGAAATACAATGAAAATAGTCATTTTAGGTGCAGGCGAAAGCGGTGTAGGCGCCGCCATTCTCGCGCAGCAGAAAGGTTATGAAGTATTTGTGTCCGATATGGGGCACATCCAAGATAAATACAAGACTCAACTCTCAGCTCACAATTTGCGTTGGGAAGAAGGCAAACATACGCCCGAAGCAATACTCGATGCGGATGAAGTCATCAAGAGTCCCGGCATTCCGGAAACCGCACCGATGGCGCGTGCACTGCGAGAGAAGGGCATTCCCGTAATAAGCGAGATCGAATTTGCCGGTCGCTATACGCAAGCACGCACCATCTGCATTACGGGCAGCAATGGCAAGACGACGACGACATCGCTCATTTATCATATCCTGCAAAAGGCGGGCTTTAACGTAGGCCTCGCCGGCAACATCGGACGTAGTTTCGCGTTGCAAGTAGCTGAAGGCGATGTAGATTGGTACGTGATCGAACTCTCTTCTTTTCAATTGGATGATATGTTCCGTTTCCGTGCCGACATTGCCGTGCTGCTGAACATTACGCCCGACCACCTCGATCGCTATGACTTTAAGATGGAGAACTACGTGGTATCAAAGATGCGCATCCTGCAAAACCAGCGCCCGCAAGACACATTTATATATTGGACCGGCGACGAATACATTCCCACCCAACTCCAACAACTTGCGCCCGCAAGCCGCCTATTGGCTTTTGCCGACGCTCCTGAAGCAGGTGCAGCTGCCTATGCGGAAAATGGTTTGTTGACGATTGATCAGCCCACACCCTTCACGATGGCTCTGAGCGAACTCTCACTACCCGGCCGCCACAATCTACGCAACAGTATGGCCGCAGCCTTAGCAGCCCAATCAGCGGGCGTAGATGAGGCAACGATCCGCGCCGGCTTGGCCGACTTCCCCGGTGTGCCTCATCGCCTTGAGAAGGTAGCAGACGTAGCCGGCGTACATTATGTTAACGACTCGAAGGCGACCAACGTCGATGCTTGCTATTGTGCGCTTGAAAGTATGCAGACACCCGTCGTCCTCATCTTAGGGGGAACGGACAAGGGCAATGACTATAACGAAATAGCGCCACTCGTAAGGGAAAAGTGCCGCGCCCTCGTATTCCTTGGGGCGGACAATAGCAAACTGCAAGACTTCTTTGCCGACTTTAATCTCCCGATCAGCGATACGCATAGTATGAAAGATTGCGTAGCAGCTTGCGTCGCTGCCGCAAAACCGGGCGACACCGTCTTGCTGAGTCCGTGCTGTGCCAGCTTCGATCTCTTCCGCAATATGGGTGATCGCGGCGATCAATTTAAGGCACTCGTTCGCGCGATGCAAAGCGCCGAGCAAGCCTAAGCAACAACCATAATACGACTATGGCAAAAGTAAGCAACATCTTCAAAGGCGACCGCGTTATCTGGGCTATCTTCTTCTTTCTGTGCGCCATCTCGCTCGTCGAAGTCTTTAGCGCAGCCAGCACGCTGACTTACAAAAGCGGCAGCTTTTGGATGCCTATGTTCAAGCAAGCGCTTTTCTTGGGCTTAGGCACGGCCGTCGTCATCGCTTTTCAGATGATCCAGCCGCGTTTCTTTCAAGTCATACCCGTCATTGGCTTGCCTATAACGTTGCTCTTTCTTGTCTTTTCCTTTTTCCTCGGTGCTTCGGCCAATGATGCTCAGCGCTGGGTCGACGTCGGTTTCATCCAATTCCAGCCCTCCGAGTTGGCTAAATGTGTGATGGTTCTGACTACAGCCCTCATTCTCTCCCGCTTGCAGCGCGACGATGGAGCCGATCCAAAGGCCATCAAATATGTTCTGATCATCACGGGCATTATCGAACTCTTTATTTTTACGGAGAACCTCTCGACGGCCGCCTTGCTTTTTGCCGTCATCTTCTTGATGATGTACATTGGTCGCGTACCTTTTCGGCAATTGGGTTCGCTACTCGGCGTCATGGCGATCGTTGTGGCGCTCGTTCTCTTGGTTGTAGCCCTCTCGCCCTCATCTACCTCTCCGAATGATTCCGGTGTGCTCCACCGTTTCTCTACGTGGAAGGCACGCATTACGAAACACTTTGGCGATGATAAGCAACTTGCCCCCGAAGATTTTGATATTGACAAGGACGCCCAAGTGGCCCACGCAAATATCGCCATTGCTTCCTCCAATGTCGTAGGTAAATTGCCCGGCAACTCTATTCAGCGCGACTTCCTCAGTCAGGCATATTCCGACTTTATATATGCCATCATCATTGAAGAACTGGGCATCTGGGGCGGGGCTATCGTCGTGATTCTTTATATCTGGCTCCTCTTCCGAGCCGGGCGTATAGCGGCGCGATGTCGAGACATGCAGCGCACGCCAACCCAGTCACGCTACTTTTATGCCTTAACGGTAATGGGCGCAGCCTTGATGCTCGTGCTCCAAGCCTTGTTTAATATGCTCGTGGCCGTGGGCATCGCACCCGTCACGGGGCAGCCGCTCCCGCTCATCAGTCGAGGCGGCACGTCGACCTTGATCAATTGCTTCTATATCGGCATTATTCTTAGCATTAGCCGATTGGTCGTGCGCCGCACGAAGGTAAAGGCGGCCGGCGATAAGCAAAAGGACGCAACTGAAGCAACCTCCAACGAGGAAGAACCCACTACCGCAGAAGAAGAAGCGCCCATCGCGGTCGAAAACTGACATTCTTAACCACGGAGCCGCAAGGCTCCCATAAATTCTTATTACGATGCATCTCTTCCGGAAGCTACTCCTCCTTTGTCTGCTTTGCCCCTTACAAGTCTTGGCCAAAGAAGACCCGCGGGTGCGTGTGCGCTTCGAAACCTCCCTCGGTAAGTTTACCGTGGAGCTTTACAACGAAACACCGAAGAACCGCGACAACTTTATCTCCTTAGTGCGCAATGGCTATTTCAAGCAAACGCTCTTTCATCGCGTGATCCGCGACTTTATGATACAAGGCGGCGACCCTGATTCGCGCAATGCCGCACCCGGCCAACACTTGGGCGAAGGCGGGCCAAGTTATACTATACCTGCAGAGATTTGCCTGCCGCGCTACTTCCACAAACGTGGCGCTCTGGCCGCTGCTCGTGAAGGCGACGATGTAAACCCACTGCACGAAGGAAGCGGCTCACAGTTTTATATTGTGTGGGGCAAGACCTACACCAATGAAAAATTGATGGAAATAATGTTCAATGCTTCGCGGCGTAACCCCGCCAAGCCCATGCCGATGACGCCCGAGATGATGCTGACTTACGAAAAACTGGGCGGAACGCCTTGGTTAGACGGCGGCTACACCGTCTTTGGGCAAGTCGTGAAAGGCCTTGACGTCATTGAGAAGATACAAAAAGTAGCTACCGACAAAGACGACCGCCCCCTCACCGATGTCGTAGTGCGGCGCACGTATATTCTTAACCCCAAAGCCTTAAAGCGCCTCGGCCTGCGTTGACAACAGGCGGGTGGTAAAAGGGCTAGATGCACGCTGATAGAGTATCATCACATAAGCGGGCTATGCATTTGTGGCGTAGCCCGCTATTCTTAGTACAAAGTCATTGAAACGACAACCCCTTTTGGAGCACTTTTCTCCCGAATAAATGTTAACAATATGAAATAACGACATAAGAGTTTGCTTTTAACGAAAACATTGTCTATTTTTGGAGCTACAAAAGAAAGCGGACACGCAGTTGCCGTGTAAACGCTCTCTATTTAGACAGATTATCACAGTGGGGGTTACCTCATTAAATATTGTAACACTTTAAACAATTATCATTATGAAAAAAATTCTACTTCTCGCTCTCGTAGCAATCATGGGCATGGGTGCAAAAGCACAAGGTACGCCTGAAGTTATTAAAGATCAGCCGGCCGGTACCGAAATGGTTTACAAACGCGTTAGCGGTAAAATGCTCTTTGTTCAAGATCAGAAGCTCAAAATTGGTGACATCGCAAAATTAATAGAAGGCGGTAAACAACCCGGCGATTTGAAGGTCATTACTGATGCTGACGGCAAGACCGTTTATGTGAAATATGCGCTCACTTATGCATCATTCATCGATAACGACGCAGCAGGTGGCTGGTTGAAAGGTACTAAGGAAGGAAACAAGATCACAATTCCTACAGGTCAATACATTATGTATGGCAAATTCCAAGATGGTGAATATGGCATCCGCGTAGGCTATATGGAGTACAAGAACAACAATTTTGAGGTAGTGGATGAGCCTATCACTTTCACGCTTGAGGGCATCACGGCTAAGCTCGATGGCACCTATATGGAAACAGAGTCTCAAGACAACGTGAAAGTAAAGATTTTAGGTGGTTATTGGAGCGATAACAATGGCTTCTTCTGCGGTGATGTTGCAACAGTATGCTCAACTGATCCTGCCGGCATCGAAACAGTTGAGAAAGCTGACAACAAGCAAATTGTAGGTGAAACATACTTCGACCTCTCCGGCCGCAAGCTTTCTGAAGCCGGCAAGGGCATCGTCATCAAGAGCATTAAGTTTGCTGACGGCACAACGAAGACAATTAAGTCCATCGGCAGATAAT
>JABZGO010000190.1 GCA_015259305.1 Alloprevotella tannerae
GCTCCCACCAAACGATGGTTTGCTGCCGGCAAACGAAAAAAAGACGGGCGAAAAGCAACAGAAAAGTGGGCAGAAACAACAGAAAAGCGCGGCGGAGCTACCTCCGAAGCAGCCGCGATGGAGCAGAAAAGGCGGCATACTTTTTCGGCCGACCGATGAGCGCAATCATAACCCCAACCTGCCCCGCCGCACTTGGTACGAAGAGGCACAGAAGACCAACGCGGCGGGAAGCGAGAAGGCAGCTAATCGATCGGAAAGGCACGAGAAATAGGTAAAAATGCGTAACTTCGCAGCGATGAAAAAGTTTGCTTCGCCCATTGTTGCCCCCTCCTTTTCGCCCAATGCGCCCATCGCCTTCGAAGATTTGTCGATCGGCTACGGGCACAGACGCCGGCAGAAAATTGTAGGGATGCAATTGACAGGCAGCTTGAAATGCGCCACGCTGACTGCGCTCATTGGGCCCAACGGTTGCGGCAAGAGTACGCTGCTCCGCACATTGGCCGGTTTGCAGCCTTCCCTGGGCGGCGAATTGTATGTTGGCGGCGAACGCATCTCGGCCCTCCGCCCGAAAGACTTGGCGCGGCGCGTCAGCATCGTGTTGACGAGTCGACCGGAAGCAACGCTGATGACGGCAGAAGAAGTCGTCGCGACGGGGCGAGGCCCCCACACGGCTTTCTGGGGCCTGCTAAACGATGCAGACAAAGCGGCCGTGGAGCGAGCTATGGTGCAGACGAACACTACGCGCTTCAGGCGGCGCCTCTTCTCGACCCTCAGCGATGGGGAACGCCAACGGGTGATGCTGGCCCGAGCTTTGGCACAAGCTACGCCGGCCATCTTGCTCGACGAGCCGACGGCCTTTCTCGATTATCCGTCAAAGCGCGAACTGATGCGGCTCCTCAGCAAACTGGCGCACGAGGAAGGCAAAGCCATATTGGTTTCAACGCACGAGATTGAAGTGGCGTAAACACGGCCGACGCCATTTGGATGCCGGAGCGCGACCATATTTATAAGGAGGAAGCTCCGCTCGACTTGCAGCGCATCGTAGACCGACTCGAAGCAAGCAGCCGACTACTCGAAGCAGCACAAAGCACACAATAAATTTGACTACCGATGATTGTATGTATAGCAGAGAAACCAAGCGTTGCACGCGACATCGCCCGCATCCTGGGGGCGACAAAGCAATGTGAGGGTTACTTGGAGGGCAACGGCTACCAAGTGACGTGGACCTTTGGCCACCTTTGCGAATTAAAATATCCGGAAGACTATACGCCCGACTGGAAATATTGGAGCTTGGGCCGCCTGCCTATGATCCCGCAGCGCTTCGGCATCAGGGTGAAGCAGGACGCCGGCATTCAAAAGCAATTTGATATTATCTGCCAACTCTATGCTGCGGCGGAAGAGATTATCAACTGCGGTGATGCCGGGCAGGAAGGCGAACTGATTCAGCGATGGGTCATGCAAAAGGCGGGCGTTAAGTGTCCCGTCAAACGGCTGTGGATTTCCTCAATGACGGACGAAGCGATCAGAGAGGGTTTCGCCGCCTTGCGCACGCAGCAGCAATACGACTCGCTTTATGCCGCCGGATTGTGTCGTGCGATTGGCGATTGGGTGCTCGGCATGAACGCAACGCGACTTTATACCTTAAAATATGGGCAGCGCGGCAGTACGCCTTTAAGCATCGGACGCGTACAAACGCCCACGCTGGCGCTGATCGTGCGCCGACAAGCCGAAATCGAACATTTCAAGCCTGAACCTTATTGGGTCTTAGCCACAATCTATCGCAAGACGACCTTTACGGCTGTACTAAAAGAGGGAGAACGGGGTTTTCGCTCGGAAGAAGAAGGCCAACGGGCTTTCGCGGCCATTCAAGATGTGCCGTTTACGGTAAAAAGCGTAGAAAAGAAGAATGGTACGGAAGCGCCGCCGCGCTTGTTTGACCTGACTTCCTTGCAAGTGGCCTGCAATAAAAAGTGGGGCTACTCGGCGGATAAGACCTTACAACTAATCCAAGCGCTCTACGAGAAGAAGGTAACGACTTATCCGCGCGTGGACACGACTTATTTGAGCGAAGATATTTACCCGAAATGTAAAACCATACTCAACGGAATCGGGCGCACAACTTACGCGCCGCTACTCCAACCGCTGCGCGGCGAGAAGTTGCTCAAGCGAAAGAAAGTCTTCGACACGTCGAAGGTAACTGACCACCACGCCATCATTCCTACAGGGCAGGCGGCCGATAACTTGCTGCCGGAAGAGCGCAATGTGTACGACTTGATCGCGCGACGCTTCATTGCCATTTTTTATCCGGATTGCAAATTCGCCACAACGACTGTGTTCGGACAGGCAGGCGATACGCTGTTCCGAGTGAGCGGCAAAGAAATTCTGACACCGGGCTGGCGGAGTGTCTTCCAAAAAGAAAAAAGCGAAGAAGAGGCTGAAGAAAATGAAAATCGCGACGAGGAGCGCACGCTGCCAACCTTTACCGTCGGCGAAAGTGGGCCGCATCGCCCCACGCTACAAAAGAAATTGACGCAAGCGCCGAAGCCTTACACGGAAGCCACACTGCTGCGCGCAATGGAGACAGCCGGAAAGGCGGTGGAGGACGAAGAGTTGCGCGATTTGCTGAAAGAGAACGGCATCGGCCGACCTTCGACGCGCGCAGCCATTATCGAGACGCTCTTTCGCCGCAATTACATTACGAAAACCAGAAAGGCCTTGTTTGCCACCCCGACGGGCGTAGAACTCATCGGATTGATCAAAGAGGAACTCTTGAAGAGTGCCGAGCTAACCGGACTTTGGGAGAAGCGACTCCGAGAGATAGAGCGCAAAGAATATGAGCCGCAAACTTTTATCGAGGGGATGAAAACCATGATCGGCAATATCGTGACAGAGGTTCTGAATGACAACTCCAATCGTCACGTCACAGCGGTCCCCAACCCGACCGACAAGCGCAAGAAGCAAGCCGCCGCAACCGCAGATCCTGATCGTCCGAAAGCCAAACGCATTCGCGCCGGCAGCACCTGCCCTCTTTGCGGACAAGGAAAAGTCATTAAAGGACGAGAAGCCTACGGCTGCTCGCGCTGGAAAGAAGGTTGTACGTTCAGAAAGCCTTTTAAAAGCTAAAAGGCCGATTGGCATAAAGGCAAAGCCAAGTCGGCGCACCTATATATATAATGTATGGAAGCATAAGCCAAACTTATGCATTCAGAAAAGCCCGCCGCGCATCGGCGAATGGGCCGTTCAATCCATTCCGTCAGCTATCAGGCGCTCACGAAGCCTGAAAATTTGATGAATCTCGCCCATAAAAGCCGGTTTCTCTTGTTGATACAGCATCATATCAATCAAAAGCGGCGCCGTCTTGCGTAGGTCGGGAATAAAAGTAGCCTCATCAATGCGCACAGACGCGGGCAAGCGATCGTAACGCGCCTCAAACCATTGCGCAAGTTCTTTTATTTCCTCTTCAGTATAGAGCTTCTTGTATTCCATCGCCTCTTAATATTTGCTTTAATGACGCAAAAGTAGTAATTTTGCATTCAAAATCAACGAATACAAAAGATGAATCTACTGGAGCTGAGCGAACAGGAGCTTAATAGGCGTCAATCTTTGGAAGAATTGCGCAAGATGGGGATCAATCCTTACCCCGCTGCGGAATATCCGGTCAATGCTTATTCAGAAGAGATAAGAAACAATTTTGACGACGACGCTGCGCCGCGCACCGTCTGCATTGCCGGGCGCTTGATGAGCCGGCGCGTGATGGGCAAGGCCAGTTTTGCAGAATTGCAGGACTCTAAGGGG
>JABZGO010000191.1 GCA_015259305.1 Alloprevotella tannerae
GGCTTGCAGATTGCGGACAACCTCTTCCCCGGCGTAGAGCAGCAGATCTATGCTACCGACAGCACGAAAAAGATTAGCGCCGCCAACTATCTGGCCGGCGTTTACGATGCGCTCAATCACAAGAGCTCAATGCAATATAAAGGCAAGCCTTTGACGCGCGAAACGGCCAACGAGTACATCCAAGAGCGCATCAATGCCGCAGCAGAAGTTGAGATGGCTAAGCAACACGGCGCCGACAAGCAGAAAAACGAAGCTTATATGGCCAATAAAGCCAAAGAAGCCGGCATTCAGAAGTTGCCCGAAGGCGTTCTTTACAAAGAAATTACCAAAGGCAACGGCCCAATCGCCAAAGAAAACCAGACCGTAGAGGTACAATACGAAGGCCGCCTCATTAACGACACCATCTTCGACAAGTCAGAGAAGCCCGTAACCTTCCCTGTCAACGCCGTAGTCAAGGGTTGGCAAGTCGTGCTTACGCATATGCCGGCCGGAAGCGAGTGGGAGGTTTACATTCCTTGGAAAGTGGGTTACGGCGCACGTGGTGCCGGCCAGAACATTCCACCTTTCTCCACGCTTATCTTCAAGATGAAACTCATCTCCGTGAAATAATAAATCACGACGATTGATATTATGAAACTCAGATCACTATTCGTCATCGCGCTGGCAGCATGCGTTTGCAGCGCGACGGCGCAGAAGCGCAAGAAAGCGCCGAAAAAAGCTGCCACAGTTGAAGCTGCTGCCACGCAGATCAAGCCTGTAGGCGCAGAAGAGTTTAGTTATGCGATGGGTGTTGCACAAGGCTCATCTTTGCGCGACTATTTGATGATGCGAGAAGGCGTAGATTCGCTTTATCTTGGAGAAGCCATCAAGATGATGCAAGGAAACACGCCCAAACAGCAAGCCCAATTGATCTTAGCTCAAGCTGCCGGCTTAAAAATCGCGCAAATGAACGACGAACGCGTCATTTCCGAGGTCAACAAGGCCGCAACGGGAAAGTCCGATACCACGTATATGAGTAAGGAAGCCTTTGTTCGCGGCCTTGCAGATGTGGTTCTCAGGCGCCCACACGCTTTGCGCGAAGATAGCGCACAAGCTATCGTCGAGCGTCAGTTTAACTTTTACAAGAACAAGTACAAACTCGAAAATCAAGCCTTCCTTGCGGCCAACAAGCAGAAGAAAGGCGTCGTTACCCTGCCTTCAGGTTTGCAATACCGCATCTTGAAAGCCGGTAAGGGTGCTTTGGCTACTGATACAACGCTCGTAGAGGTCAACTACGAAGGTCGTCTGACGGACGGCACCATCTTCGATTCCTCCTACAAGCGCGGACAGACCGCCAAGTTTAAGCCGACACAAGTGATCAAAGGCTGGACGGAAGCGCTCAAGCTTATGCCTGAGGGCAGCACGTGGGAGCTTTACCTTCCCTACAATTTGGCTTACGGTGAGAAAGGTACGGGTAGCATTCCGCCATATTCCACTTTGATTTTCAAAGTTGAGATCGTTAAAGTCGGCGCAAAGGAATAATTTTTAGGCGCAATTATTATTAAGGCCGCGCGACCCGTTTGCGGCCTGCCTATATAAATCGGAGCGACAGGAACACCTGTCGCCCCGATTTTTTATTTGGAAAAGCGAGGATAGGATTTGGCAAAAAACGCAGCAAAGCCTATTTTTTTTAAGCGTCTGCGGCCAACGATTATGTTTTTGGTCGTGAGGGTAAACCTTTTTCATCACGAGCGTAAGCTGTTTTTATCGTGAGCGTAAAGGTGTGTTATCGTGATAAAAAAGGTCGGGTGTGGGATGGAAGTGTTTGTAAGTTGATGATTATGTGAGGGAAATATGGGTTTTCAGCCTTTATGGTTTGCCGTTATCCGTTGCGTTTCGATTATCGGATGTTTTTGAAAGACCAACCCTAAGGGGTTGCCAACGTTGGGGCGCGTTAGGCAGGGTTAAGCCGCTTCGCACCTTAACCCTGCCCTGCCAAAAGACTAACCCCGATGGGGTTATTTGCGGGCGAGTGGTTGCGAAAATTGGTTGGCTGGGTTAGCATTTAGGAGTAAACGTTAGCAGGGTTGGAGTTTTGTGGGATTATTTGCGGATGTGTAGTTGCGGAAATGGGGTGGCCGGGTTAGCGTTTGGGCGTTTGTTTGTGTACGATTAGATTTTGCGTGGGCTATGTGTGGACGTGCAATACGGAAAATAGGTGGGGAGGAAAGGGAAATGAGCCTTTCTCGATGAGCGGCTTATACTTATTGGGGGCATTTTGCAAGGTACGTTTGAGAGCGCGCGCCTGCGGGGTCGTTGGCCGGGCGCTTGGGGAATGCAAAATGCGGAATTGGCACCTATGGGTGGTAGGGAATGATCTGTTTTCGCTTGCGTGGTGCGAAGCGAAAGCCAACGTACCACTCGCCCGCATAGGCTTTCGTGCGGTGGGCGTGGATGTTGAAACCCGTATGCAGGCCGCAGGGGAATTCGTAGCGGAGGCCGATGCGCTCGTAGTAGCCATACTCTTCATCGGTCAAGGCGTAGCGCTTCAGCGGGCGGAGTAGGTAGACGCCGAGGGCGAAGGTGGCGGCCAAGCGCCGATAGCGGGCTTCGTGGCGCAGACTCAGACCGATCGTCGTCTTGCCGATGTCGTGAGGGCGTGCGGGGTTTTGCACTTCAATACGACCGGCGTAAGGCTCATAGGTGAGGTCGAGACCGAGACCCGAAGCATACTTCAAACTATACCGATAGAGGAGGCCCAGACCTAAGCCGTGAGAGGCGTAGAGTCCGTAAGAACCATAGCGGATTGGGTTGCCGTAGCGTTCCGCATTGTGGTCGTAGAGCCATTCGCCGACGGACGTTTTCAAACCTAAACGATAATCGACATCGACTAAGAAGCCGCGGTCGGTAAAGGGGATTTGTAGGTGCGTCAGACTGTCGGGCGAAGCGGCATCGAAGTAGTGGCGCACGGAGGTTTGAAACAGCCAAGCGTTAGCTCCTTTATTAGGTCGATGGAGTGCGCTGTTGGAAAGATGAAGGAAGTCGGGGCCGGCGCGAAATTCCCATCCGCCGCGCCGATAGGCAACGTGAAGACCCGCGCCAAAGTAGATCGCGAAGCGCGAACCTAACATTTCGTTTTCCGGATTGCGCGTGCGATGCCATTTGTGCGTGTTCAGACTGAGGCCTTGGGCCAGTGTGTAATCCAAACTCCACCCTTGCGGTGTGCGGAGGAGTGGGCGCTCGAAAGCGGCAAAGAACAGAACAGACGTACCCAAACGCGATGGGGCGGCCAAGGGTCGGAAGTCGGGGTCTTTCAAACGGATGCGCGAGAAATCGACGACTTGCAGGCCGAAGCGGAAGCGTGGGTGCCCGTAAGCTGCATCGTAGCCATCGGCCGTTCCACGCGGTGTAAAAATATATGCGCCTTCAAAGCTGTGGATCGGTCCGCCGCGCGTCACTTTTATGTAGGGGTCAATGCCGATCATACGCCCGTTGGCGTAGCCGGCCTCGAGACCTTGGCTAAACGCGGGGCGAGTCAAGGGCAGCAGCAGGCTGAGCAAGAGGAGAATGGACGCAAATCGGCGCATATCGAAAGATTGAGGCATCAACGGCAGCGCTGTGCAACCATAGATGCCTCGTAGGTAATGTGTGTATGACTTATTGGGCCGCTTTTGTCTTATATACTAAAGCGTACATTCGCATTTGTTTGACCATAGCCAAGAGCCCATTGGAGCGCGTCGGGGAGAGATGCTCGCGCAAACCGATACGGTCGATAAAATAGAGG
>JABZGO010000192.1:0-260 GCA_015259305.1 Alloprevotella tannerae
AATTTATTAAGGGGACAGTTCTGTTATGAACTGTCCCCGCTTTTTTATATAGGTATTTGCTGGTTTTAGTTTAGTTAGTTCGAATTATGTATCCAGTTAAAGATAACTTTTGTATATTGTGTAAGGTATTCATATTGGTAGGTTAAATCCCCAATACTTACTTTACGCACCGTATTGCATAAAATAGGCATTTAAAAGGTACAGCTCTGTTTATATATGTCTTCACTGCTGCTGAATATCTTGTACATAGTTGTGTGGAT
>JABZGO010000192.1:270-3731 GCA_015259305.1 Alloprevotella tannerae
AGGGTGTATTACTCAACATATCTCTATCGGACTTTGCTGTAGATATGGTAAATAAGATCAGGAAGCGACAATAGGTCTAAAGGGCTATACATAGCGCGTATATATAAATATGTCGTTACTGTTTTGACTAAGGTAGAGGAGTAGCGGAAGTTAGAGATATACAAGATGAAGCACATTATATTTATAACTAACGATGCCTCAACTCTCTAATTATAGCGTAAATAATTCTCGCCTAAATATTTGCATATTATAAAGTCTAGTTGGCAATTTACTGCAATGATAACCTTACTATGTAAGATCTCGTAGATAGCTTATTTGCGTGTGTAGTAGCGTGTTTTGTTATCCATACTTTATAAATGAGTTTGTGAATTCAAAATGTATTAAAACCATAAAATATAATTGTTCTAAATCCATTCAATTTCATTTACATTTACATTTACTACCTTTGTACCCATTGGAGATAGAGTTATCTGGTATTCATTGTGAAGAAATATAAGTTATGAAGGTAGCAAGCAATAAACGCCCCTACGTAAAGCTGGAGATGCGGGTGATAAAGATGAACCACGAAGGAATGCTTTGTTCAAGTGTGAGTGTACAAGAAAATAATGGTCTTACTACAGGTGGATATACCGATGGTGGAGAGCACGACGGCGGTGGCGCTGAGTGGTAAATAGGCCAACTTCTCTTTTTATTATAACTCGAACGGATCAACAAATTAATGTTGGTCCGTTTGAGTTATTGTATAGATTGATTAGATTCTTTTCGGTTAGCAGATTCATAAACCTTTGGATATTCCTTGAGTCTGAAATCCCGAATGGGTGTCTTGAAGCTCAATTGGTTTGCAAAATCTGAAATAGTGTGATACAATTTAATAGGCAGTCAGAAGAAGACTCTCTTTAAATAGGGTTACATCTATAAACAAGTAGGAGGTAAACACAGAATTAAATTATTTAGCTCCTACTTGATAAATACCGTGAATTCGTCGAACTCACGGTAGTTTATATCGTTGCTCCTTTGTTTTCGGAAGACTTTTTCTTGAAATAAGTTAAGCGTTTCGACCGCACAATCCCTTGCAGCGAAAGGCGCAACCTCTTAAATGCCTCTGCTCCCTCAACTTTTGATTGAAGTCCGCACATAATCCGAAGATTTTATGTAAGTTCGCACATCAATTTACATATAAGACAAAGAACAAAAGCTATATACGAGGCAAATCCAAAATAAACAATATGAATACACAGCTCAAACACCTACTCCTTGCGGCAGGGCTTGCTTGCTTCACGCTTACAGCGCAGGCGCAGCAGCGAAAGCCGCAAGCAAAAAAGACCGCCCGGACGGTCAATCCACTTATGAAGCCCGGTAAATTACCCTACAATGCGCCCGACTTTAGTAAGATTAAGGGCGAAGACTATCTTCCGGCTATCCAAGCAGCGATAGTAGAGCAACGGCAGGAGATTAAAAAGATTACCGACAATAAGCAGAAGCCCACATTTGCCAATACCATACTCGCTTACGAAAGGAGCGGGCAGATGCTGAATCGCGTGACCGGTATCTTTTTCTGCGTGACTGAAGCCGACAAGACGCCCGACTTAGAAAAGGCCGAAGCGGCCGTCATTCCAATGATGACCGACTTTGAAAACGAAATCAAGTTTAACCAAAAGTTTTTCCAGCGCATCAAATACGTCTACGACCACGAGTTAGACCAACTCAAAGGAGAGGATAAAAAACTTTTGGAAGAAGTGTATAAGAGTTTTACGCATGCCGGCGCACTGCTCCCCAAAGAGAAGATGGCACGTATGCAGGAGATCAACAACCGCTTGGCAAAACTCCAGCAAGACTTCGGCAATATGCTTCCAAAGGCAGCCAACGAGGCGACCGTCTGGGTGAACGACGTAAAAGAGCTCGCCGGCTTGAGCGAAACGACCATTGCCCAATGCAAGAAAGATGCTGAGGGGCGCGGCGGAAAAGCACCTTACTGCATCGTCATTACTAATACCACGCAGCAACCCATTCTTGCCGGTCTTGAAAACAGATCCTTACGTGAGCGCGTCTACAATGCATCTATTCACCGTACAGATGGTACGGGTGCATACAATGCTTTTCCCATCGTCGTTGAAATAGCACGCTTGCGGGCCGAGAAAGCTGAACTGATGGGTTTCAAAGATTATGCTTCTTATTCGCTGGAGAATACGATGGCCAAGAATACGGCCAATGTCTATGCCTTCTTGCGCCAGCTCATTGCGGCTTACCAACCAAAGGCTGAAGCCGAGACAAAAGCCATCGAAGATTATGCAAGGCAGACCGAAGGTCCCGACTTCCATTTGCAGCCCTACGATCGCTTTTTCTATTCCGCTAAGATGAAGAAAGCGCAATATAGTTTTAGTGACGATGATGTGAAGCCCTATTTCAATTTGGACTCCGTTCTCGTTAATGGTATCTTCTATGCAGCTCATCGCGTATACGGCTTAAACTTCCGCGAGCGTACAGATCTACCAACGTACCACAAGGATATGAAGGTCTTCGATGTGCTGGATGAGAACGGTAAGCAGTTGGCGCTCTTCTATTGCGACTACTTCCGCCGACCGACGAAGCGCGGCGGTGCTTGGATGAGTGCATTCTTAAAGCAAAGCAACGATCGCAATCAGTTGCCCCTCATCTATAATGTCTGCAACTATGCCAAGGCGCCTGAGGGGCAACCGACGCTCCTTACGTGGGACGAAACACAAACGATGTTCCACGAGTTTGGACACGCCCTGCATGGTATGCTTTCCAATTGTACATACAATACGCTTAGCGGTACTTCCGTCTCGCGCGATTTCGTCGAGATGCCTTCACAGTTTAACGAGTCGTTTGCCAGCATTCCCGAAGTCTTCAATCACTATGCACGCCATTATAAGACCGGCGAAGTAATGCCCGATGCCTTGCGAGAGAAGATGCTCGGTTCGCTCAATTTCCATTCAGCCTATGCCCTCGGGGAGAACTTGGCTGCCACCTGTGTCGATTTGGCTTGGCATTGCCTCTCCCCATCCGAGATCCCTACGGCTGAAGAAGCGAAAGACTTTGAAGAAAAAGTGCTGAAAGAGATCGGCTTACTCAATGCACAAATCCCGCCTCGCTATTCCACGTCCTATTTCAATCATATCTGGGGCGGTGGTTATGCTGCCGGCTATTATAGCTATTTGTGGAGTGAGGTGTTGGCTGTGAATGTGGCTGACTATTTTGAGAAGCATGGTGCACTGACACGGGCTGTTGGCGATGCCTTTCGTGCCAAGGTGCTTAGTCGTGGCAATACGCGCGACCTGATGTTTATCTTCTCCGACTTTACCGGCCTTTCAGCGCCCGAAGCTAAGAGTTTGCTGAAAGCGCGTGGTTTATAAACCGGCAATCCCTTAAGCTCCTCGCCCTCCCTTCTTTTATCAATAAGGCGGGTAGGAGCGAAGAGTTGCTTCTTTAACGTCCCTTCC
>JABZGO010000193.1 GCA_015259305.1 Alloprevotella tannerae
GTGGAAAATCTCGCTTTTTCTTTAGCAATGCCGGATGTGTTTTCGTTTGCTGGTGCCAAACTATCGTTTGCTGGCGGCAAACAATGGTTTGCTACGACCAAACAATGGTTTGGCGGGAGCAAACCAAAAGCAGTGTTGACTCTCTGTTTCAAATCAAATACAGCAGTGCTGATGAAGCGGCTTCTCTACTTCTAATATCCCCCTTCCCGTTTTTTGTGATAAGAATAATGTGCATAATTATCAAAGGAAATTGCTGAAATCATGGGGATTGTTTATCTTTGCCACGAAGGCTGTTGCCACATCTTTATATATGGTGTAATGTTTTTGCCTCTTTTTGGGAAAAGAATCAGTAGAAGTAAAAGAATAGAATGAAGCGTTTGGTGTTAAGTTTGATTGTCGCGACTTTGTTTGGTATTACGTCAGCACAACGTACGATTTACGAGCAATATATTGATAAATACAAGCACACAGCCGTAGAGCAGATGCATAAATATGGGATACCTGCCAGTATCACATTGGCGCAAGGGTTGCTTGAAAGCGGTGCAGGTACAAGCATGTTGGCCGTTAGTGGCAATAATCATTTTGGTATTAAGGCTGGAAATACGTGGACGGGGCCTTATTTATTGAAGGACGATGATCTGCCTCAAGAGCGCTTCCGTAAATATAACTCCGCAAGTGAGTCGTATGAGGACCATTCGCTCTTCTTAACCACACGCCCGAGATATGCTTCTTTGTTTAAGTTGCCGCCTACTGATTACCGTTCATGGGCTTATGGACTTAAAAAAGCCGGCTACGCGACAAATCCAAGATATGCAGAGAGTTTGATAGGCTTGATCGAAACCTACAACTTGCAGCAGTATGACAATAAGCATGAGAAAAAAGGCCTGTTGCAAGATTTTAAAGACTTCCTGCATAAGATTGTACCCGTAGACGTGACCCAAACGGATCTGCCGATAAAGCGATGCAATGAAAACTATTATTTAGTGGCACGTTCGGGCGACTCATACGCGTCGATAGCACAGGCAATCGGGATTAAAGAAAAAAAGTTGCGGAAGTATAATGAAGTTGATTCAGATATGCCGCTGTCAGTTGGCGATATTGTTTTCTTGGAAAAGAAGAAAACTCACGTTTATTCTCAATTAAGAGGCAAATATCATACAATTGCTGCCGGCGAATCGATGCACAGCATAGCACAATCATATGGTGTAAGATTAAGTGCACTCTATAAGGCAAACAAGTTGCCTTCCGGTTATTTTCCACGTGTAGGTGAACGCTTGCTTTTGGATTAGAACTGGTTGAAAAATGTGGTATGTTGCGATCTTTTGAGAAAAATATCTTAGGAAACATAATTTTTTGACAAGATTTTCGTTATATAGCTAACGAAGTTTGTAACTTCCACGATTTGGGATCGTCACTTAATAAAGTGATGCTCAGATACAAGAAATTAAGACTTACCTTGTGTGAGTATAAGTAAAAATAGATTGGTAAATATTTAAGATAAAGCATTATGAAAAAGTCTCTTTTCCTGATAAGCATGTTTGCTTTAGGTCTCGTAAGTGGCTATGCGCAAGATGATGTTTACTTTGTTCCTAAGAAAGGAAGCAAGGTCGTAGAAGATCAAGAGGATGTAAGCTCTTCTTATCGCGAACTTCCAGCGCAATCTTCCGAACAAGATGGGTGGTATTCTAACCGCCGCGTAAATCGTGACGTGGATGCTTATAATCGTCGAAGTGCGAATGTGAATGATTCTTCGAACTTGAAACAGCAACGTCGTTACGAAGACGAAGAAGATAATGGTTATTATACTGAACGCTTGATACGCTTCCACGCTCCTGGTGGTGTGATCGTCACAAGTCCTTATTATTGGGATTACTGTGACTATTATGTTGATCCGTTCTACTATTATGACCCTTGGTATTGGAGAACAAGCTGGTATAACTGGGGGCGTCCTTGGGGATGGAGCAGTTGGTATACTTGGAGTCCTTGGCCTAGCTGGTACGGATATTATGGTCCTTGGTATGGTTACTATAATCCTTGGTATGATTGGGGATGGAATGGAGGCTGGAACAACTGGGGCTACCGCGAGAGTTATCGAGGCTCTTGGGGAGGAAGAGGCTCTAATGTGAATAACTCAGCTGCGAATACGAATGGTAGATCTTATGCCGGCAACTTTGGACGCTCTGGCTCGAACGAGCGCCAAACCGGTTGGTCTAATCGCACATTCCAAGGCGCAGATACATATAATAATGGTGGCCGAAGCTTCTCTGGTTCTATACGTTGGAACAATACGAACAATAGGACTTTACCAAATCGCTCTTTCAATGGCGATAATGGCTCGGGATCCAATCAAGGACAATCTGTAGATGGACGCCGTTTCGGTAATGGCTCTTCTACACGCGTTACACCAACAGTTCCGGCACGCACATTTGAAAGTCAGCCTTCCAATACAAGAACTTTCCAAGGCGGAAGCAATCGTAGTTTTGGCGGAGGCGGAACAGTTTCGAGCGGAAGTAATCGCAGCTTTGGTGGAGGCGGTACCGGCGGAGGCCGTAGCTTTGGTGGTCGTCGTTAATATAATGAGTTCAAACATTTGATTGTGTTCGGCTCGGTGTGAAAAGACGGAGCCGACTGCTAATTTTGAAATTTACATATTCAGTATGAAACGCAAGTATTTTCTATACGCATTTGCTCTCACTGTCTTGCCTCTGCAAGCACAGGATATCTATAAGGTGGAGCAGTTTTCTGGAGAAGATCTTAACGGAACGGCTCGCTTTGTTGGTATGGGCGGAGCAATGAATGCACTTGGTGCAGATTTATCAGCTATAGGTACAAACCCGGCGTCAATAGGCTTGTTTCGGCGTAACGATGTTTCCTTATCTGGTAGTGTGACTACGCAACCTAATGCGCTTAGTCTGAACAACGTCGATAAATCTCGTGCAAGTTTTGACCAATTAGGCTTTGTTTATTCTACACGCATTGGTGGTTCTTCTTTGAAGTTTCTAAACTTTGGCTTCAATTATCAGAAGCGACGTAATTTTAAGAGTTTCATCGGCCTGGATGGCGTAGATTTAGGTGGCCTCTCTCAATCTATGGAGATGGCTAACTTAGGCTCAATTTATGGTAAAGCAAAAGGCGATTTAGCTAAACAGCAAACTTATGTCTCCCCAATAGCAGAAGTTGGCTATTTAGGCTATCTTATAGATCCGGATGCTAGTGGCAATCTTAAGCCGGTCAATGCTACAAAGGCCTATTATCAAAGAGCGCAGCACGGAGGCATTCAACAGTACGATTTCAATGTATCTATGAACTTTAAGGATCGTATTTTTGCCGGCTTAACCTTTGGCTTCTATAATGTAAATATGAACTCATATACATTATACTCCGAAGACATCTTAGATCCCGGAGGTTCTGGTCAGACGCAGCCTCATAAGATGTCTAATGATCAAGCGCTAACTGGAATTGGATTTGATGTTAAGGCCGGCGTAATCTTCCGTCCGGTGGAGAATGACCCATTTAGAATAGGTGTTTCTATTTCAACGCCTATGTGGTTCAGCCTTACCGGCAATAATCTCTTGCTGGCGCATTCTCCATTTACTAAGCCAACGGAAAAAGATCCAGGTTATGCAACAGATGATTTTGATTACAATATCC
>JABZGO010000194.1 GCA_015259305.1 Alloprevotella tannerae
ATTATATATATACTACATTCTTCCTCCTGCTTCTACTCTTTGGACTACAGCCTACGGCGCAGGCCCAACAACTAAGCGTAGAAGCCCCCTCAACAGCCGATATCAACGGCTATTTCCACTTAAAATATAAAGTAGCGACCACATCCGCATCCGGTTTTCAAGCGCCGGCGTTGTCCGATTTTATCATTCTGTCCGGCCCGAACGTAGCGCAGAGTTCCAACTACAAAATGATCAATGGCCGCACGACCAATAATGAGTCGACAACTTATACTTTTATCCTACAACCCCGCCGCAAAGGCACTTTAACGATAGGATCAGCATCAGTACAAGTAGGCGGAAAAACGCTTCACTCCCGCTCCGTGACCATTAACGTAACGGGTACGCCCGGAAAGTCGCAAACCGCCAACGCCGCAAGCAATAGCAGCGCTTCCTCCGCACAAGTTACGGCTGACGGACCTATAAATAGTCGAGACCTTTTTATTACTGTGACGCCCAGCCGTCGCCGCGTTTTTCGACAAGAAGCCATTTTGCTCACCTATCGCGTGCATAGCGCTGTCGGCATAAGCCTACAAAACGTAATGATGAGCAGTAAGCCCGATTTCAAGGGCTGGGTTTCACAGGAAATACCCCACTCTACCGTACAAACAAGTCTGGAGCGCATCAACGGAAAGTCGTATCGCACGGGCATCATCCTACAATACCTTGTCTTCCCGCAACAAGAAGGCAAGCTCACCATCCCCGGTATCAATTTCACATGCACGGTTGTTCGCCGCTCGGTCGATTTTTCCGACCCCATTGAGGCCTTCTTCAATGGCGGAGGTGAAGTCGGCGTACAGGTACAACGCGCCTCAGCGCCCACAACCGTCACGGTTGATCCGCTCCCACAGCCGCAGCCGGCGGCATTCTCCGGCGCCGTAGGGCGCTTCTCCATATCCAGCCAATTACTCACAAAAGATTTGAGTACCAATGATATAGCTACGTATCGCGTAGTCATAAAAGGCAATGGTAACCTCAAACTTATCACGCCGCCAAGTGTTGTTTTCCCGAAAGACTTCGACACTTTCACCCCGAAAACAACGCAAGAAGTAAAGGTTGGTGTTGACGGCACTTCCGGCCAAATCGTTTTTGATTATACTTTTGTCCCACACAATGTTGGAAAGTACACTTTACCGGCCGTACAATTCGTATATTTCAACCCATCAAGCGGCAAATATGAAACCTTACAAACGGCCATGAAGCATCTAATGATAGGTAAAGGCCGCCATTCGTCCGCAGATGTGCAGCGGGAGTTGGCTCTGCGCAATAGCGACATTCATCCTTTGCTCCCGGCCGAGCCGACTTTTGATGCCGCACATCCTTTCTGGTGGGGTTCGTGGACGTATTTCGGCGCCTATTTCTTACTATTACTCGCCGCCGGTGGCGCATATATTCTCATTCGGCGCAAAGCGGCGCACGATGCCGACGAAGTGGGCCTCCGCCAATCTAAGGCCGGCAAAGCGGCCAAGCGGCAACTGAAGCAGGCCTACCAACTTTTAGCACAACAACAAGAGAAGCCGTTCTACGAAGCGCTGAATAATACGCTGCAAACTTACTTGGCGGCAAAATTCAAGATCTCTACGGTCGATTTATCGCTCGATGTCGTAAAAGCAGCATTGGCCACCCGCCATATTGCACCGGATACGATTCAAGCCGTAGCAGATGTATGGTCCGCTTGTGAGTATGCACGCTTCGCTCCGGCTGCAAACGATATGCAAAAGAACGAATTATACCGGCAAGTGGCGCAGATCATTGATCGCGTAGAAGCAGCCTTCCAATCAGGAGGTCGTAAAGGCAAGTTGCCGCCACTCCCCCTACTTCTACTCCTGTTGACCTTGATGGGCACACTGCACAGTTTATCATTGTCGGCTGCCCCCTCTACCCAAGCAGAAGGCGAAGCCCTCTACGCCAAGCACGATTACATTGGCGCGGTTGCCGCTTTCGAGCGCACAGCCAAGACCAACCCGTCAGCAGCATCCTATTACAATTTAGGCAATGCCTATTACCGCACAAAGAATCTGCCGCAGGCCATTCTTTATTACGAACGTGCGCTACGCCTGTCACCTACCAATGCAGACATTCGCCACAATTTAGCCGTAGCTAGCGCCCATCTGCCGGCACACGACAATATGCAGTCAGAGATGTTCCTCATCTCTTGGGCGAAGGCGCTGATGCGATTCTTCACGGCCGACGCTTGGGCACGTATCAGTCTGTTTATGTTCATCTTAGCCTTGCTGGGCGGTTTGCTCTTCCGCTTCTCGGGCCGCGTCATCGGGCGAAAGGTTGGTTTCACTACGCTTCTTGTAGGCCTCCTGCTTACCATCTGCTGCAATGTCTTTGCTTGGCGGGCCACACGCGCCTACTTCGATGAGCAGAAAGCCGTAGTGATGCGCCCCACGACCTTATTTATCAGTCCGGATGGTGCTTCTAAGCAAGCAGGACAACTGAACGAGGGCACAACCGTGACCATCACAGACAAGACAACGCAATGGTGGCGCGTCCGCTTACCCGATGGGCGCGAAGTATGGGCTCAATCGGCCACGATGGAGCAAGTATAATCAGCAAACAAACAAAAAACAAGCACCTCATGATCATAGGTATAGCCGGCGGAACAGGATCCGGAAAATCGACCGTCGTAAGAAAAATCATCGCACAGCTCCCCGCGGAGCAGGTATCCGTATTGCCGCAAGATTCCTATTATAAGCGGGCCCCCAAGGGCTACTCTATCGAAGACTTGCGCAAGATGAATTATGACCACCCCGATGCTTTTGATTGGGAACTCTTAGAAGAGCACGTGCGCGAACTGCGTGCGGAGCGCGCCATACGTCAACCGGTCTATTCGGTACTCGCTTGCGACCGCTGCGAA
Source organism: Alloprevotella tannerae (assembly GCA_015259305.1). Lineage (GTDB taxonomy): Bacteria > Bacteroidota > Bacteroidia > Bacteroidales > Bacteroidaceae > Alloprevotella > Alloprevotella tannerae_B. The sequence goes on from JABZGO010000194.1 coordinate 2,903, forward strand.
GAAACGATTTTGGTAAAACCTTCGAAGGTGATCATCATAGAAGGCATTATGGCCTTATATCGTAAGGAACTGAGAGATATGATGGACCTGCGGATTTACGTAGATGCTGATCCTGACGAGCGCTTGATACGAGTAATCAATCGCGATGTCGTAGAACGCGGCCGCACAGCTTCGATCGTGATGGAGCGCTACTTGCACACATTAAAGCCGATGCACCGCGAATTTATCGAACCGACCAAGGAATATGCCGACATCATCATACCGCAAGGCGGCGAGAACGAGAAAGCCATCGGCATACTCCGTTCTTATCTGGACCAAGTATTGTGTGGTCGCCCTACGGAATAAGAATCGTTAGGCAAAGGGGTTAATTTCCTTTGCTGCGTATAGATACAAGGGAGACAGCTTGTCGCAATGACGAGCCGTCTCTCTTGTTATTATGAATCATTAAGCTTAAGAATTAAGGATACGAAGCGGATAGCAGAAAGTGCACCCCAAAAAGCACGCTGAAAATCGGCATTTTATAAGCATCACAACAAAGGACGCGATCAACAACAGCCTGCTTCGTTCGTGTACGCTCGCGAGCGTACACCTTTTTCATCGTGAGCGCAAAGGCTTACGCTCACGAGCGCAAACCCTTGTTGTCGTGATAAAAAACGAACCTGTGGCGCACTGCGGCGCTGATTAGCCGAGTTGGTAAGCGATGCGCTGCGATTGGTCCTCCAGAT
>JABZGO010000195.1 GCA_015259305.1 Alloprevotella tannerae
TACATCATCTGCTCGCTATCTGCCCATTGCTGACTTGTTTTCAAAACTTTCTCATATAAAGCCTCGCCATCAGCCAGCGTTTGTTGCTGGAAATCTGCTGATCCTTTGTTGCTCGTTAACGCCAATAAGACTACCCACTTATTTTTATAGGGCAGGAAAGGAGCAACGCTGTCTTCGCCCATATAAGGTGCGACGGTTAGTGCATCTACGTTGAGGTCCTCAAAAAAAGCACGCGCATACATTGCCGAAGTATTGCCGATATCGCCTCGCTTCGCGTCGGCAATGATTAGATGTTCAGGATAATTGGTGCGCAAGTAGTCCACTGTGGCTTCAAAGGCTGTCCAACCGGCCACACCGAAGCATTCGTAAAAGGCCAAATTGGGCTTGTAAGCTATGCAATAGGGAGCAGTGGCGTCGATGATCGCTTTGTTGAATGCAAATATGGGGTCCGGCATGTCTAAAATATGTGCCGGCACTTTTTTTAGGTCGGTGTCCAAGCCCACACAGAGGAAGGTGCGCCGTTTGCGTATGGTATCGACCAGTTGTTGTTTGTTCATTGAGAAATATTTTCTGTTAGTTGCGTTATATTTCAAGCTTTTCCAATCGGAACTTGGTGTTTATAGCTCGGCTTCCTTCATTCGCTCAGCATTTTCAGCCACCATCAATTGATCAATACAGTCTTGGATGTCTCCATCTACAAAGGCGGGTAGATTATAGATGGTATAATTGATGCGGTGATCAGTAATGCGGCCCTGCGGATAGTTGTAAGTGCGAATCTTTGCGCTTCTATCGCCTGTCGAAACTAAAGTTTTGCGCCGATTGGCTATATCATCAACGTATTTTTGATGCTCTTTGTCATAGATAAATGTGCGCAAGCGGGCCAAAGCGCGCTCCTTATTCTTCGGTTGGTCGCGCGTCTCTGTACATTCTATTAATATTTCTTCCGTCTCGCCAGTGTTTGGGTTTTTCCAATCATAGCGTAGACGCACGCCTGACTCAACTTTATTGACGTTCTGTCCACCTGCGCCGCTCGAACGGAAGGTTTCCCAGCGTATTTCTCCTTCGTGAATTTCAACATCGAAAGGTTCCGCCTCTGGTAGTACGGCTACCGTAGCAGCTGAAGTGTGTACGCGTCCTTGCGTTTCTGTAGCCGGTACGCGCTGTACACGATGTACACCGCTCTCATACTTTAATGTGCCGTAAACATCCGCTCCTGTGACGGAGGCAACGACTTCTTTGAAACCGCCGACGGCACCTTCGTTAGCTGAAGATACTTCAAATTTCCAGCCTTTGCTTTCGCAGAATTTCGCATACATACGAAAAAGATCGCCGGCAAAGAGTGCAGCTTCATCGCCTCCGGTTCCGGCGCGTATTTCTAAGATGGCATTTTTACCATCTTCGGGATCTTTCGGTACAAGCATCAATTTTATCTGCTCTTCACAAGCCGGGATTTCCGCTTCGCACGTAGCTACTTCTTCGCGTGCCAATTCCTTGAGTTCCGCATCCGTTTCTGTAAGCAGCAGATTCTTGCTTTCTTGCAAATTAGCCAATAGTTCTGCATAGCGTTTGCGAGCTTGCATCAAGTCTTCCAGCTCTTTGTACTCTTTTGTCAGGCGCACGTAGCGCGTTTGATCAGCTATGACTGAAGGATCTGTGATTAACGTGGAAACTTCTTCAAACCGACTGCGCAGGCCGTCAAGTTTTTCTAAGAGCGTATTTGTGGTTACTGCCATTTTCTATGTGTTGCACAAGATATAGTGCGTGAGTCTTAATAATTAAATTCTCCAAATTCGCTCCGAATCGTCAATGAGCGCTTTCCTTCTTCAATTCTGCCGACGATTTGTGCATCGATATTAAAGTCTTTTGCCGTGCTGATGACTTCTTCGGCCTTTTCCGGTGCAACGTAAATCTCCATTCTATGCCCCATATTAAAGACTTTATACATCTCTTGCCAATCTGTGCCGCTTTGTGCTTGGATTATACGGAACAGAGGAGGCAAGGGGAACATATTATCTTTGATTACACGGCAATTTTCACCAACAAAATGGAGCACTTTTGTCTGTGCGCCGCCGGTGCAATGTACCATTCCGTGAATCTCTGCCCGCATTTTCTCCAACAGACGTTTGATTACCGGCGCATAAGTACGGGTTGGTGATAAAACCAATTGGCCTGCAGTAAGCGGCGTATCAGGAATTGGATCCAAAAGTTGGTAGGCGCCGCTATAAACCAATTCTTGCGGGACGTCGTGGTTGTAAGTTTCGGGGTATTTCTCTGCGAGGTCTTTTGCGAAAACGTCGTGGCGTGCCGAGGTGAGCCCGTTGCTGCCCATTCCACCATTGTATTTGGCCTCGTAGGTTGCTTGTCCGAACGACGCCAAGCCGACAATCACATCGCCGGGGCGGATGTTCGCATTATCAATAACCTCTGAGCGCTTCATACGGCAGGTTACCGTGCTATCCACTATGATTGTGCGCACCAAATCACCCACATCGGCCGTTTCGCCTCCCGTGGCATAAATACCAATGCCCATTTCGCGCAGTTGCTGTAAGAGTTCGTCCGTGCCATTTATGATGGCTGAGATAACGTCTCCCGGAATCAGCATCTTATTGCGCCCGATGGTTGAACTTACTAAGATATTGTCGACTGCTCCGACGCAAAGCAAGTCGTCGGTATTCATAATTAGTGCGTCTTGGGCTATGCCTTTCCAGACGGAGAGGTCGCCCGTCTCTTTCCAGTACGCATAAGCCAAGCTCGACTTCGTGCCGGCACCGTCGGCGTGCATAATATTGCAATACTCCGGGTCGCCGCCCAAAATATCGGGAATGATTTTGCAAAAAGCTTGTGGGAAAATCCCTTTATCAATGTTTTTGATGGCGTTGTGCACGTCTTCTTTCATCGCACTGACGCCGCGTAACATATAGCGTTGTTTTGGATCCATAATAAGGAGGTTGGGGGTATTACCGCAACTTATTCAAAATTTACAGTTGGTGCATTTTGTGCGTTCTCTGCCGCTTCAAATTTTGCTTTAGGCGCAAAGCCAAACATTTTAGCAACAATGTTTCCTGGGAACTTTCGCACGGTTATATTGTAGTCCTGTACGGCCTTGTTGTAACGCGTGCGGCTTTCAGAGATGCGATTTTCCGTACCTTCCAATTGCGCTTGCAATTCGGAGAAGTTCTCATTGGCCTTCAAGTTTGGATAGTTCTCAGATACAGCCAAGAGTTTCCCAAGTGCTGCCGAGAGCTGTCCTTGTGCCTGTTGATACTGTTGCAATTTTTCCGGTGTTAGTCCGTCTGCGCTGACTGTAATCTGCGTAGCGCGGGCTCTTGCAGACACAACTGCATCGAGCGTTTCTTTTTCATGCTTTGCATAGCCTTTGACCACGCTCACCAGGTTAGGGATGAGATCACTTCGGCGTTGATACTGAGTTTGCACATTGCCCCAAGCTGTGGTGACAACTTCATCTTGTCCCACCATACCATTGTAAGTGGAGAAGGACCAAAAGACACAGATGAGTAGCAAGCCTCCTACGGCGAGAAGAATCAGATTTTTCTTGGATAATGATTTCATAATGCGTTATTATTT
>JABZGO010000196.1 GCA_015259305.1 Alloprevotella tannerae
GATGCCCGAAATGCCGGATAGGGCTTTTGATGTGGGCATCGCGGAGGGGCATGCTATGACGTTCTCAGCCGGTATGGCGAAAGAGGGATTGCAGCCCTTTTGCAACATTTACGCATCCTTTGCACAGCGGGCGTATGACAATATTATACATGATGCGGCATTGCTCAACTTGCCGGTAGTCTTGTGCTTGGATCGCGCGGGACTGGTCGGCGAGGACGGGCCTACGCACCACGGCACTTTCGACTTGGCCTCATTGCGCCCCATTCCGAACTTAACGATTGCTTCGCCTTATGATGAATGCGAACTGCGGCGCTTGATGTACACGGCGCAAACGCCGAACAAGGGCACTTTCGTAATTCGTTATCCGCGAGGCCGTGGTCGTTTGCTCGATTGGCGTTGCCCGCTGGAGGAAATCCCCGTCGGGAAGGGACGGATTATGAAGGCGGGAAAGGATCTGGCGATCGTCTCGCTCGGACCTATTGGCAACGTGGCGGCAGATGCGATCGCAGAACTGGAAAAGGAGACGCAGGCATCTATTGCGCATTACGACTTGCGCTTCTTGAAGCCCCTCGATACGCAAATGCTGAACGAAATAGGCGAACGCTTTGATAAAATCGTCACCATCGAAGACGGCGCACGCATAGGCGGAATGGGGACGGCAATTTTAGAATATATGGAGGACAACGGCTGGTCCCCACGCATCAAGCGCTTGGGCTTGCCGGATCAGTTTGTTCCCCACGGTAGCCCGGATGAACTCTATCGCCTCGTAGGCTTGGACAAAGACAGCATAAAGCAGGCTGTTAGACAATTGCTCGCCGATCCTACGCTCACCAAAAGCTGATAACTTCGACGTAAAAGCAAATTGGGCAGACCGCAACCGGACGCACCCATTGCAATAACGCTCTCTGGAAATGAAAATCATTATTGTAGGCGCCGGCGCAATAGGCCGGCATTTGGCTAAACTCTTCACAAAAGAGCACCACGACATAACCCTCATTGACGAAGATGAGGATAAGTTGCTCAACATCGGAGCCAACTTCGATTTGCTTACGCTCTGCGCATCGCCAACTTCGCTCACCACGCTTAATAATGCGGAGATAAAGAAGGCGGATCTGTTCATAAGCGTGATGCCGGACGAGGCGCATAATATTATGAGCTGCATTTTGGCCAACCGCTTGGGCGCCAAGAAGACCGTAGCGCGTGTAGATAACCCGGAATACGCCCTTTTGCAAAACGAAGAGATATTTCAGAGCGTAGGCATCAACTCTATTGTTTATCCGGAGCAACTTGCCGGCTTGGAAATCATCCATAATATTAAGCGAAGTTGGGTCCGTCAGTGGATAGAAGTGCAGGACGGAGAGTTACTCTTAATCTGCGTGAAAGTACGCGAAGACGCGCGCTGCTTAGACGTGCCCTTGCGCGATCTTTGTGCGCCCGATATGCCTTTACATGTTGTCGCCATTAAACGCCACGGCGAGACGCTTATCCCACACGGCAACGATGTATTGCGCTGTTTGGACGCCGTTTATTTCATGACGACACCAAAGTATGTTCCTTATTTGCGCGAGATAGCCGGAAAAACAGACTATCCGGACGTCAAGAACGTGTTCTTCCTCGGCGGCGGAAAGACTACCGAGCGCGCCCTTGTACATCTGCCCGACTATATGCGGGCTAAAGTCTTTGAAGCCGATGTTCACCGCATCGAACAATTGGATTCGACGCTCACGAATCCACATATAATGTTTATACATGGGGATGGGCGCGACATAGACCTGCTTATCGAAGAAGGCATTCACAATGCGCAAGCTTTTGTGGCAGCTACCGGCAACTCAGAGACCAATGTGCTGGCCTGCCTTGCCGCCAAACGCCTCGGCGTTCGCAAAACCGTCGCCGTAGTTGAGAATTCCGACTACATAGCAATGGCCGAAAGCCTCGACATTGGCTCTATCATAAATAAGAAGCGGCTCGCTGCGGGCCACATTTACCGCATGATTCTCAAGGCAGACGTAACGACGGTGAAGAACCTCACGGTTGCGGCCGCCGATGTCGCAGAATTTGTCGTCAAAGAAGGATCTAAAGTGACGCGGCGTCCGGTTAAGGACCTCAAACTCCCACCCGAAGTGACATTGGGCGGAATGGTCCGCGGCAAGGAAGGCGTCCTGATCAACGGTAACACACTCTTGCAGACCGGCGACCGCGTTGTAGCGTTCTGCCTCGAAGGTTCGCTCAAGCGATTAGAGAAATATTTCAATTAACGCCCAACCCGCGGCGGCATAGCCCCAACCCGCGGCGGCATAACTCCAACCCGCGGCGCGCCGCCCTCATCTGCCGCCTGCCAAACCCGAATTCAGACATATTATATATAGCCATCAAACAACAACATCCGATTATGAAGAAAGTAATATTAGCCCTTTCCGTCTTCCCTATCGTCGACGTAATGTTTCACACGGAGAAAGCAAAAGGATTAGACGCCCACACGCTCTGTTTAGCCGGACTTCTTTTCGCTTTCACCTTTATCATCTTCCTGATTTACCTATGGAAGAGCCGCAACTTCGGACAACATTTCGCGCCGGCTGAAGCAGAAGTACGCGAACCCGACTTGATGCCCGCCCGCTTCGCAGCCATCGAAAGCGAATTTGGCCCCATCACGCGAAAAATCGCCTTCAGCCACTACATAGACGACATTGCAGCCAACGCCTTCGCCTTCGACGAATCACGCACCCTGCTTGTGTTCAACCGCCCCATAAAATACGACGACATCGAGCGGACAGATTTAGAATTTAGCGGAGAATATTGCGTCAAAGTTTGGCTCCACAGCGACCACGGCCACTACGTAGCCTTCTCCTCCTCAAACGGCCGCGCCGCCAAAGCGCTAAAAGACGAACTCGACCGCATTTTCCCCGCCGGGAAGACGGCTTAACACCGACCACAGCAAACTTTCACGCCTCAAGCGCCCATTTATGACCAACATTGCCATATTTGTCTCCGGCAGCGGGACCAATTGCGAAAACATTATTCGCTATTTTCAAGACTCCAAACGCGCCCGCGTCTCACTCGTGGTGAGCAATAAAATCGACGCCTACGCTTTGGTGAGGGCACACAACCACGGCGTACCCACCGAAGTGTGGACAAAAGACCAATTCTCTGATGCGGCAGCCACCATCGAACTGCTTTCATCTTACAAGATCGACTTCATCGTCCTCGCTGGTTTTCTCCTCAAAGTGCCCGACTATCTAATCGTGGCCTACCCTCAGAAAATCATCAACATTCATCCTGCCCTCCTGCCCCTCCACGGCGGAAAAGGAATGTATGGGCACCATGTACACGAAGCCGTGAAGCGCGATGGCGACACTGAAACCGGCATTACGATCCACTACGTCAACGAAGAGTTTGACGCCGGCAAGATTATTTTTCAAGCCCGCGTGCCCGTGCTCCCCACCGACGATGTAGCGGCCATCGAGGCCAAGATTCACACCCTCGAGCAGCGCCATTTCCCGGAAGTAATCGACAGTATTTTACCCGAATAGGTCCGTACAATCTTTCAAAGTTCACTGCCGGAAGC
>JABZGO010000197.1 GCA_015259305.1 Alloprevotella tannerae
AAATTATATATGGGGCAACTCCTTTATGGAAGTTGCCCCTATTCTTTTGCGCTATGCTTTGCAGCGTCTATACAGCCGGCATATGACTTCTTATTCTCAAATAGAGAGGAGCTTTTTAAGACTATGAGGAGCAGGTGTTTGCCTTGATTATAGAATAAAACATTTGCTCCTATTGATTTCTTTGTTAATTTTGCGCCGCAAAAAGGGGATTTCTATTAAAAGAAGGAAAGCGTCAGTCTTGATGTTGCAGGTCCTCTTTTATGTAGCATGAATCTTAATCACATAATAAATGTTATGAAACACACAAAAATTAAAAAAGGAGCCTTTTGTTTAGGCTTAAGTGCTCACTTCTTATTTTCTTGTTCCATCTAACATAGAAGAATATGAAAAGAATAATCTTTTTTTTACTGTTCATACTCTGTATTGTGTCTGCGCAAGCCCAACACAAATTTCGCTTTGGCTTAGGCTTAAATTATCCCATTCCTATTGAGAAAGGTGGTAACAAGAACAGTCACCTTAGCGCTTATCTTCAAGCAAGTTATCGACTGACGGATCGTTTTAACATAGATTTTGGCGTACATAGTGAAAGCTATACAACGAATGACGACGGCTGGTATGAAGGTTCTTACTCTTTGGCCGTCGTACCCGGTGCAAACTATCTTTTTCCTTTGAAGACAAAAAAAGTTCTTCCTTACGTCGGGCTTGGTACCGGAATTTCTTTTGATTTTGACAGTGTTAGCGATGGTCTTTCTGGCCCCAAGATGCGCGTTCATCCGGTCTTAGTGCCGAAAGTCGGTATTCAATTCTTCAAGCACTTGGATGTAACGTTCCGCTATTATATTACGCATCCCGACTTCGACCGCTTAATGGTGGGCATTGGCTATACATTCTAAACTCTTGCTTTCCACGAGATCTTTACGGGGTGGATTTTCCTACTTAACTTCACACTCGAAAAGTTCATTTAGGGGATATAAATCATAAGAAAAGTCTGTTCCTTAGTTAAAAGGGGCAGACTTTTTCAGCTTCTTGAAACATGCTGAATAAGCGCAGGGCTCGATATTATTTTTACACGCCTAAAGCAAAAATGCAAAGGCGTAGCATCGGTGATCAAAAACAGCAAAGCAACCGCAGAAATACGCATCTGATTATCAACATCATAAAGCGTCGCGAAACTTTCCTATAAGAGAAGAAAAATTGTCTTATAAGACAATTTTTTCGATCATAGGAGAAAGTTTTTCCGATCACCTAAGAGAATTTTTGCGATCTCCTATGAAAGTTTAAGCACGCTCCTAAGCTCATTTTTCGAGGCTACGTGCAGGCGAAAAATGATGCGCTATGAGGCTTGCCGGACAAGGCGCGTTGCCGCTCTAATCCTGCATGCTGATGCCGGAATCTCCTACTTTTCAAAGAGACGAAACTATGATTGTCACATTTTAAAAAAGACAAACTACCGATCTCTGCTTGAAGGGCTAAATTCTTGCCTAAGTTTCTACTTTTGCGGGCGGACTGTAATAAGCCTTTTCGGGCTATATCTGAAAAGTCTTTTAATAAAGAGCCTAAGCTGCTTAGCTTTCTTTCGCCTATTGGTAATGACCCATAAACAAAAACTAAAAGCTTGATAAAAATTGCGTATAAGAGCCTCGGTTTTGATACTCGCCGCTTAATAAAGAAGCCTTTGCAGCTATCTGATGACATAAGAAGAGATGTGTGCACATTCGTGAGACGGAAGTAAAGCCTTAGCCAAATTAAATCAAGAGTAATGTTTCAAGTTATTTTTTTGCCAAAGATCAACCATAATTGTTCGACAAGCAGTATCTTTGCAGCGTTTTACAACTAAACTTAGATAAAATGACACAGGAAAAATTTTTATCGATTCTCGGCTGGGTAGCTACGGCAACAGCGATGGCCATGTACATTTCTTATATTCCGCAGATTAGCTCTAACCTCTCCGGACATAAAGGCGATTGGCTTCAGCCTATGGTGGCTGGCATCAACTGCGTGCTGTGGGTGGGATATGGTTTTATTCGTAAGAAAAAGGATTGGCCGATCGTCATAGCCAACTTCCCCGGCGTAGTGTGTGGCTTCTTGGCCTCTTTCACGGCTTTATAAGGCGCATCATCGGCTTGATAACGAACGAACTACTAAGCAACAGACAAATATCCTGACAGGATAAGTGATCTAAAAAGGGCTCAGGAGAAGGCAAAACATCTCCCGAGGCCCTTTTTATGTAACAGCAAGGTAATGACCGGTTGCGTGGCTGCTCGAAAAATGCAGCATCTTTCTCTTCCGTGTGTTTAGTTACCTTATAAAGTTCTTTTGCTTTAATCCAGAGATAAGCTCAACAATGAAACGAATACTATATCTCCTATTGATCTTTTCGGCTTCGCTTCCGACATATTCGCAAATGCTCTTCTCCGAAAATCTTACCATGAATATAGACAGCACCAAAAGCATACAAGGGACATTATTGCCCGTGCTGGATTTCATAACCGAAAAGAAGAATATACTTACTTTCAAAAATACAGCTAACCTGAACCTGCTGATAAAGCGCAAACGGGTAATCAACTTCATAAACAAGCTGGAGTTTTCTACCTACGGCAAGAAGGTGACGGTAAGCGGAGGATATGTACACTCCGAATATCGCTACTTGTTGGATAAAGCTTTTGAGATTTATCCTTATGCCGAGTCGCAATGGGCCGGTAGTAGAGGTCTGAAATATAAGGTTTCTACGGGTTTGCAATCGCGTTATCGGTTGATCAATACAGATCATTGCTTGATGTTTGCCGCTGCAGGCTTCTTTTTCGAATTCGAAAAGTGGGAGAATCCTAATCCCGGTGCATCAACAGGGATGTATGCTTACAGCCGTAGCCTTAAAAGTCACCTTTCTCTTAGTTTCAGGCATCAGTTGGGGGATCATTGGGAAATTACGACGACGGCTATTCACCAAGGAAAGCCGGATAGTTATTTGAAAAAAGCTCGTTTTGGCGGGGCTCTCGACCTGAAATACCACATCACACCGACAATAGGCTTACGCGGAGCCTATCGCATCATTTACGACACGTCTCCGATTGTACCCGTACGGAAAGATTTTAATTCCGTTGATGTCGGTCTTGATATTTCATTTTAAGCAAATATCAAAATAAAGAAGGCAACCTTAAAATACAACTTGATAATGGTCTGTATACAAGGTTGCCGCTTTTCAATGTTATACCATAAAAAACAGCTACGAGGCTGACGGATAACGAGCGCCTCGTAGCTGCTGATGATTTCTCATCTTTTGGTTTTGCTTTTAACGCATAACCCGGAGACAATGAAAGTTCTCGCTTTTGCTATGCGCTAAAGGTATGTTTTAATTAAGTTTTACGACGCGGAAACCGGCATCGTCAAAGCGACTGTTGTATTCGCTACCGCCACGATAAGCGCTGCGACATTGCAAAGCACGCTTTGTCCAGCTACCGCCGCGCAAGATGCGATACGTTCCGTTGGCAGGTCCTTTCGGATCAGTCTGCTCGGCTTTCGAATATTCTTCGTACCAGTCGGCACACCATTCCTGTACATTGC
>JABZGO010000198.1 GCA_015259305.1 Alloprevotella tannerae
CGACAAAGACCGCCAGCTGACGGTCAATGCTGATTATGCTTTCAACGACAACCACTTCGACCAGCAGAAGCGAACGGAATATTATGCTGCCGGTGCAGCGCCCGTCCTCGTCATCGAAGACAACGCCGCCCGCCTTCGTCAGCAAAGCGCCCGCATCCGCCTGCGTTGGGAGCGCAATGCAGATCGTATCTTTTTTACCAATGCTTTAGACCTCGAGGGAATATTTCTGCGCAATCGCTTCAATCTCTCTGCCGCCGAGGTCAGGCAGTCGAACCTGCAAAATCGATTCTCCGCTGCCGATCGATTGGAATGGACACGCCAAGGCGGCAAACGCGGTTACCTGCAAATCATATCGCAGATCGGCATCACCAATATCCCGAAGAATCATATCGAAGCTCTCTCCACTCGTGCCGATACGCTGCTCCTGAGGCAGGCCGCCACAGGACTTTGTATCTCTACAGCCACCTCATCCACCTTGTCTTGGCTCTTGGGCGGCAATGGACGCGCCGGCTCGCTCGGTAGCACGTTTAGCTTGCGCACGCTTTTCGACAATTACCAATCCGAACAGCACCGCTTCCATCCCACCACCGACAACGATGTACACGGCTATCGCCTCACAGCCGGCGCTTCTCTCTTCTACAAGGTCTACTTCCTTCGCCTACGTTGGCAAGTCTCATTGCCAATCAACTTTTACAGCCTACGCTATCGCAACGTGACAGACCGCAATACTTATCTGCTGAATCGTCCTTATCTTTCTCCCCATCTTTCGGTGTTAGGCCGACTGATTAAGGACGTAAATATGGAGATCGGAGTCGGCATTACGCATACGATAGGCGACATGACCAACTTCATTACCCATCCCATCTACACGACTTATCGGGATCTCGTCACGCAAGGCGATGGTACGATGAATTTCAGCAAACGGCAGTATGTCGACGCCACCATCTTTCAACGCGATGTCTATAAAGGGCGTTCGTTCAAGCTTTTTGGCGGCTATTCCGTGACCAATCATAACCGACTTAATGGTATGCAGGTTTCCGATGGCATCACCATTACAGAACAAGTAGCCAACAACAATAAACAAAAGATGTGGAACTGCGGACTGGCTCTGATGAAGAATGATTATGGAACGCACTTGGTGCTCAAGCTATCGGGTGATGTGATGGGCGGCTCTACCGCATTCTTGCGTAATACGCAGACTTTAACCTCAAGAAATCTTCGCGTACGGCTTGCAGCAAGCGCAGAGAAGCCGTTGTTTCGCAATGCTGTCAACCTTAACCTCAATGCGGCCTGGGGGCACGCAGCCGGCAGCATCCAAGGCTTACCGAGCAGTTTCTCTGCCCTCAATACCTTTGATGGCGGTGCAAGGTTACTCATCTACCCCGCAAAGAATTGGGAGTTGCGTCTCTCCGGCAGCTACAACGCTACGGAACGCCAAGCGCGCCACTTTGTCCACGCTTTCTTCCTCGATGCCGGCGTGCGATGGAGCAAGGGGCGCTTTGAGTTCGAACTCAATGGGCGCAACTTAACCAACTGTCGGCAATACACCATCCGAGAATATATCTTGAATGATATATATACTTACACGTATTTCCTACGGCCTGCCGAGTGTCTCCTTTCTATTAAATACAAATTCTGATCCACCATCCGGCCGAATAGCGAGCGGTGCCAACCACCGCTCGTTTATCTACAACAAGATTTCCCACAAAATGCGGCAAATACGCCTTGTTTGCCGCAATTATACGACCTTTTTCACCCCACCTTCGCACGCCGCAGGCTGACCATTGACCGCCCGCCGCGCCCACTTACTTTTCGCAAGAGGAGAAGCTGCTTCCGCCCCACAACAGTTGGATAAAAAATGCCCCATCCTTACCTGCGTACGCCCCAAGCGGCACAAAGCGCGCGTACCATCGTGAGCGTAGACCTTTTTCATCACGAGCGCAAAGGTGTACGCTCACGATGAAAAGTACTTTTTATCGTGATGAAAAACAAAAACAGCAAAGCAAAGCCTTTTGCAAGCGAAGCGCGCGCACGCAAAATCCGGGCAAAGACGGGCGCAAAAGGCCACTCGCTATGGCGACAATGGGCGCGAGTCGATGGGCGGACGAAATAGATGGAAGCCGGAAAAGAAGAAAGAAAAGAAAAACGAGTGGGCAGCATTTTTAACAGCGCAAAGGGCAAACACATTTGGCCGAATAAGGAAAAAAGCTTAAATTTGCGAATCGTTTTTGCCGCATTATCTAAAGATAAAATCAGGCATTTACCATCTGCAAATCAACCGACAATGGCTAAAAAAGAAGATACAGCAAACCAAGGCGCGAGCGAGAAACTCAAAGCCTTGCAGGCCGCAATGGCCAAGATTGAGAAAGATTTTGGCAAAGGCTCTATTATGAAATTAGACGATGAGGAAGTCGAAGATATTGAAGTCATCCCGACGGGGAGCATAGCCCTCAACGACGCTCTCGGCGTGGGCGGTTATCCCAAGGGCCGCATCATCGAAATCTATGGCCCTGAAGGCTCCGGAAAGACGACGCTGGCCATCCACGCCATAGCTGAAGCGCAGCGGCGGGGCGGCATCGCGGCCTTTATCGACGCCGAACACGCTTTTGATCGCTTCTACGCGGAAAAATTGGGCGTCAATCTGAGCGAATTACTGATCTCGCAGCCGGACAACGGCGAGCAGGCACTTGAGATTGCCGACCAACTGATTCGCTCTTCAGCCATCGACATCATCGTGATCGACTCCGTGGCGGCGCTAACGCCGAAAGCGGAAATAGAAGGCGACATGGGTGACAACAAGGTAGGCTTGCAGGCCCGCTTGATGAGTCAGGCGCTACGCAAACTCACCTCTACGATCAGCAAGACCAACACGACGTGCATCTTTATCAACCAGTTGCGCGAAAAGATCGGCATCACCTTTGGCAATCCGGAGACGACGACGGGCGGCAATGCCTTGAAGTTCTACTCCAGCGTGCGCTTAGACATTCGCAAAGCGACCAGCTTGAAAGATGGCGACCACGTCTACGGCAATCTTGTACGCGTGAAGGTCGTAAAGAACAAGGTAGCACCACCATTCCGCAAGGTAGAATTTGAAATTACGTTTGGTGAGGGCATTTCTCACATCGGCGAGATCGTCGATCTGGGCGTCGAATTGGAAATCATCAAAAAGAGTGGTTCGTGGTTCAGCTATGGGGAAACCCGACTCTGCCAAGGACGCGATGCACTCAAGCGCTTGCTAGCCGACAACATTGAGTTGACGGAAGAAATAGAAGAACAGATCAAGGCGGCGCTACACGAAAGAAGAGCAAAATAAAAATGCCGCGTCAGATAAAGGAAATCTGAGGCGCGCAGACGAGACATTTTTTTTACGATAATAATTTTAGGGTTTGGCCGAGTGGAGACGTGATGTCGCCACTCGGCTTTTTGAAGGACACCGGCCGGATGGCAACCTCGCGTTGCAAAGGCTTGCAAACGGCTTGGAAGCGCTGATCGCCACCGAAACGCCGCTGCACTGACGCCGTTGAAGCCGGAAGCAAGAGAAAGGGCGTCAGCCGTAGCG
>JABZGO010000199.1 GCA_015259305.1 Alloprevotella tannerae
ACACAACGCCGGCAGATTACAGTCCTTTTCGCCCTTTTTCCGACATAAAGCATCACAAAGACAGCCAAGACTGCCTCCGTCTGCCAACAAGGGGAGGTCGAAACGGGTTGCAAGATCTTGGCAGCGCAGAAAAGTGGAATGAAACAAGTAAAATATCGCTCTATTTGTTTGTCGTTTACAAAACAAATTTGTACTTTGCGCCTCGAACGCTTGTAAGAGCGTCACAAAACATATTAATCACATTAACAAATAACAAACCCGATTAATACATGAAAGTTTACGGCACACACAACATTAAGAACATTGCGCTCTTGGGCAATGATGGCTCCGGCAAAACGACGCTGACTGAAGCGCTGCTTTTCGAAAGCAGCCAAATTGCGCGACGCGGTCGCATCACAATGAAAAATACGGTCAGCGATTATTTTCCCGTTGAGCAGGATTATGGCTATTCTGTATTCTCTACCGTGTTTCACGTAGAATGGAACGGAAAAAAGCTAAACATTATCGACTGCCCGGGTTCAGACGATTTTGTCGGAGCGGCACTCACAGCACTTAACGTGACGGATACGGCCTTGTTGCTGATCAATGGCCAATACGGGCCGGAAGTGGGCACGCAAAACCACTTCCGTTATACGGAGAAACTCAACAAACCGGTGATCTTCCTGGTGAACCAGCTGGATGATGAGAAATGTGATTACAACAATATCATTGAACAGCTGCAAACGATCTACGGCTCAAAGGCGATTCCCGTACAATATCCTATTCAGACAGGACCGGATTTCAACGCGTTAATCGACGTGATCTTGATGAAAAAACTGACGTGGGGACCGGAAGGCGGTCAACCTACAATCGAGGATATTCCGGCTGAAGAGCAGGAACGCGCAATGGAACTCCACAAAGCGCTCGTCGAAGCTGCGGCGGAAAACGATGAAGCGCTGATGGAAAAATTCTTTGAGGTAGAAAAGCTCACCGAAGACGAGATGCGCGAGGGCATACGCAAGGGTATGGTCACTCGCTCTATCTTCCCTATCTTCTGCGTATGTGCATCAAAGAATATGGGCGTTGGCCGTTTGATGGAATTCCTTGGCAACGTCGTTCCCTTTGTTGATGAAATGCCTCCCGTGCATTGTACGCGCGGCGAAGAAGTGCCGGTAGACGCTGATGGGCCTACGAGTCTCTATTTCTTCAAGACGGGCATCGAACCGCACATCGGCGAGGTGCAATACTTCAAGGTGATGAGCGGAAAGGTGCGCGAAGGCGATGATCTATCAAATGCTGACCGCGGCTCTAAGGAGCGCATGGCGCAACTCTTTGTGGCGTCGGGCGCAAACCGCGAAAAGGTGGAAGAACTCGTGGCGGGAGACATTGGCTGTACGGTCAAACTGAAAGATGTGCGCACGGGTAATACGCTCAATGATAAAGATTGCGACTATCGTTTCAACTGGATTAAATATCCGGAGCCGAAGTATACGCGGGCAATTAAGGCCGTTAACGAAGCGGACACGGAGAAAATGATGGCGGCACTGACGCGTATGCGACAGGAAGACCCGACTTGGGTGGTCGAACAAAGCAAGGAGCTTCGC
This sequence comes from Alloprevotella tannerae, assembly GCA_015259305.1. GTDB lineage: Bacteria > Bacteroidota > Bacteroidia > Bacteroidales > Bacteroidaceae > Alloprevotella > Alloprevotella tannerae_B. Next base: position 1,584 of record JABZGO010000199.1, read on the forward strand.
CAAACATTGGTGCACGGACAGGGTGAATTCCACTTGCGCACGCTAAAATGGCGCTTGGAAAACAATGATAAGATTGCGGTAGAATTTATCGAGCCGAAGATTCCTTATCGCGAGACGATCACGAAGGCAGCCAGAGCTGACTATCGCCACAAGAAGCAGAGTGGCGGTGCAGGTCAATTTGGTGAGGTGCATTTGATTGTCGAGCCGTACAGCGATGGTATGCCGGATCCTACGGTTTATAAGTTTGACGGTCAGGAAATACGCGTAAATGTGCGTAACAAGGAGGAAATTTCTCTCGAATGGGGCGGAAAACTCGTCTTTATCAATTCTGTTGTCGGCGGCGCGATAGATACACGCTTCATGCCCGCTATTTTGAAAGGTATTATGAGCCGTATGGAGCAAGGACCGCTGACGGGTTCTTATGCTCGCGATGTGCGCGTCATCGTTTACGATGGTAAGATGCACCCGGTTGACTCTAACGAGTTGTCGTTTATGCTCGCAGGACGCAATGCTTTCAGCATGGCTTTCAAAAATGCGAACCCCAAACTGCTCGAACCGATCTACGACGTTGAAGTATTCACGCCGGCTGATAAGATGGGCGATGTGATGAGCGACTTGCAAGGCCGTCGTGGTATGATTGTCGGCATGAGTAGCGAAAACGGCTACGAGAAGTTGCAGGCAAAAGTACCTTTGAATGAGCTAAGCACGTACTCCACGACACTGAGTTCGCTGACGGGAGGTAGAGCCGGCTTCATCATGAAATTTGCCAGCTACGAATTGATGCCGGGTGAACTCCAGAAGAAACTCACCGAAGAGTTCGCCGCTGCGCAAGAGGAGAATTAAGCTGCTTGGTCCGTATAAAGCTACACTTAGCTCGGACGTTGCGATATATAATAAGGAAGCCAACCTTGAGGGGTTGGCTTCCTTTTGTGGTTGGTTGACGATGCACACAGGGCACGCATATTAAGCAACCGGCAAGTAATTACCACTGGCGCTCACCCCAAAGGCGGTTGAGCCGTTCGCGCTGCTTGGCTTCGACCGGATTGTCACAAGGATGCCAAAAGCCTTCATTCTGCAACGCATCAGGGAGATACTGCTGCACGGCAAAGTTGTCGGGATAATCGTGGGGGTAGCGATAGCCGTCGGCATAGCCCAAATCTTTGAGCAACTTCGTCGGCGCGTTGCGCAAATGCAAGGGCACAGGCTGATCTCCGGTCTCACGCACGCGCTGCAAAGCGGCATCGATAGCTAAATATGCACTGTTGCTCTTCGGACTGTTGGCTAAATAGACGGTAGCTTCAGCAAGGGGAATGCGAGCTTCGGGCCAGCCAATTTTTGCAACAGCATCGAAGGCTGCATTGGCAAGTAAAAGGGCATTAGGATTGGCCAAGCCAATATCTTCGGCTGCACTGATCACTAAACGACGGGCTATAAATTTCGGGTCTTCACCTCCTTCGATCATCCGCGCCAACCAATAGAGGGCTGCATCGGGATCGCTTCCGCGCAAACTCTTGATAAAGGCTGAAATAATGTCGTAGTGCATCTCTCCACCTTTGTCGTAATGGGCAGGATGCTGCTGCAAGCGAGCCGTGACGAGGGAATTATCGATTACAATTGGCCCCTCCTCCGCCGCCTGCGTAACCAAATCGAGGATATTTAGCAACTTTCGCGCATCGCCGCCGCTATAACGCAGCAAAGCATCAGTTTCTTTCAGCTCTATCTGCTGTTCTTTTAATAGTTCGTCAGTGGTCAGCGCGTGTTGGAGCAACTGTAGCAGTTCATCTTTTGTCAGGCTGTTCAGCACATACACTTGACAGCGCGAAAGCAAAGGCCTGATCACCTCAAAAGAAGGATTCTCCGTTGTGGCGCCAATCAAAGTAATCGTGCCGTTTTCTACGGCGGCCAGCAAACTATCTTGTTGCGACTTGGAAAAGCGATGAATTTCATCAATAAAAAGGATGGGACTCAGCTCAGA
>JABZGO010000019.1 GCA_015259305.1 Alloprevotella tannerae
GTAGAGAGCCAAGTGGCTTTATTTTCCTACCGTATTGCCCATTTGACGGAACATGTGAAGGCCAACCGTAAGGATCATACGACAGAAAGAGCCCTCGTTAAGATGGTAGGTAAGCGCCGCGCGCTGCTTAACTACGTAAAGCACCGCGACATTGAGCGCTACCGTGCTTTGATTAAGGCGCTCGGCCTCCGCAAGTAAGTTGCAGCCGTGCCAACGCTGCGCTTTTATGCGCACAAAGCCCGTTTGCAAATACTTTTCGACTGACAAAATCCCCGCAACGCTTCAAGTGTTGCGGGGATTTTTGCTTTCTTACGCCGCTATGGCATAGACTTCAAAGGAGCCTTGCACCTTTAAGCAAACATCGGCGCCGAGGCAATGTGTCCGACACCGATGAATGTAGTATGCTTTATTGCTATACAAGCGGCGAGTCACCTATATATATAGTGTAAGCCCTTAAGGTTTCCACGTAGCCGGCGATTGGCGCCAAGCATTTAAGAGTGGCAGATGGCGCTCTTCAATGTAACCCGTCTGTAAGGCTACTTGAATCACGGCCTCGTAATCCGTCAAGGTTGTCAAATCTACTTGGGCTTGCGCAAAGGCTTCTTTGGCCACATCAAAGCCATACGTGTAAGAAGCCACCATACCGACCACCTCGCAGCCAAATTCGCGCAAGGCAGCAACGGCCTTTAAGCTACTACCACCCGTAGAAATCAGGTCTTCTACGACGATGACCTTAGCGCCTTTCTTCACTTCTCCTTCAATCAGGTTCTGCATGCCGTGGTCCTTTGCCTTCGAACGCACATAGCAGAAAGGCAGACCGAGCAAGTCGGCCACCAACGCGCCTTGCGCAATAGCTCCCGTTGCCACACCGGCCACTGCCTCCGCTTGCGGATAGCGCTCGGCGATGACGCGCGCCAGTTCGAGCTTCACAAAACTGCGCAAATCAGGAAAGGACAGCGTCTTGCGGTTGTCACAATAAAAAGGAGAAAGCCAACCGCTGGCCCAAGTAAATGGCTGCTCCGGCTGCAACTTGATTGCCTTTACCGCCAAGAGTTTTTCGGCGAGGAGATGTTTTACAGTTTCCATAAAAAGATATGTGTTTGACTATTGGTGGCGAAGTTACGAAGAAAGCACGTAAAGTGGAGCGCCTCAGCAAGCATAAATAAAGCGATCTTTACCAAATTCGTCTTTGCGGCAAACAATCTGCTGATAACCGGCAACACGAAAGGCGTCGGCCGTAGCTTGCTGCAGGGCGGCATTGATTTCTACGAAGACCTCTTCAGCCCCCAATTGGGCCAAGGCTTTATAATAGCGCAAGGGATCATCATCGGGCACGAACAAGGCTTGCGCCGGCTCAAAATCGACGACGTGGGCGGCCATCTCTGCTCGTTCCTTTTCGCAAATATAGGGCGGATTACTCACCACAACCGTAACGGACTTCGGCGGCGCAGTAAACAAATCTTGCACTTCAAACTGCACATCAGCGCCCAAGCATTCGGCATTTTTGCGAGCCACATCGATCGCCTCGAGCGAAATATCCCAAGCGCGCACTGTGGCTTCAGGGCGGCGCAGTTTCAAACTTATGGCTATGCAACCTGAACCTGTGCCTACGTCTAAGAAACGCTGCCCGCGCGCCGCTTCAGCAGCCCAGCGCACAAGTTCTTCCGTCTCCGGCCGGGGAATGAGTACGGCGGGTGAGACGTAAAATGGTCGGCCATCAAAACAGGTCGTCCCTAAAACATACTGCACCGGCTCTCCTGCGCCCAAGCGACGAAGCATAAAGGCGGCTCTTTCTTGTTCTGCCGTGGATAATTGGCTAACTTTGTCCGCATAAACATCCGTTTTGCTCCAGCCAAAGGCTTCTTCGCAAACCAGAAAAGCAATGGCCTGTGCTTCGCGTGCATCATAATGAGCAGCAAGGACGGCGAGCAACTGACGATAAAAATCTTTCACGCTGCAAAAGTAATGGAAATAAAAGATATATACATGCATCGATGCCTCCGCTTGGCGGAAAATGGGCGCCTGTCGGCACCGCCCAACCCGATGGTCGGGGCAGTCATCGTCTATAAGGATCGCATCATCGGCGAGGGTTATCACACGAAGTGCGGCCAAGCGCATGCGGAAGTTAACGCTATAGCGTCGGTGCGCCCGGAGGATCGTCCGCATTTGCAAGATAGCACGCTCTACGTCAGTCTGGAGCCTTGCGCGCATTATGGGCGCACACCGCCTTGCGCCCGCCTGATTCTCAATACGGGCATACCGCGCGTCGTCGTCGGCTGCGAGGATCCCTTCGATAAAGTGGAGGGCCGCGGCATTACGATGCTGCGCGATGGGGGTGTACAAGTGATGGTCGGCGTACTGGAGCAGGAATGTCGCGAACTCAATCGGCATTTCTTTACTTTCCATACGAAGCACCGCCCCTATATTACGCTGAAATGGGCTTCTTCGGCCGATGGCTTTGTAGACAGTTGGCGCGAAGATGAAGCAGCAGCACCCGTCAAGTTGTCGAACGCACATAGTTTGATGGACGTACACCGCCTGCGTGCTTATCATCAAGCTATTTTGGTGGGACACGGGACACTGAAAGCTGATCGCCCGCAACTCAATGTGCGCGATTGGGTAGGCTCAAATCCGCAACGCTTAGTCTTGGGGCACGTGGGCGAAGATGAGTTGCCTGTTGGGTTTACGGCTTATGCTGATGTGGCAACGTTGCTACAATCGCTCACAGAGCAGGGCGTTCAGAGTTTGCTGGTAGAAGGCGGCCCTCAAACGCAGCGCGCCTTTATCGAGCGCGGACTTTGGGATGAAGCCATCGAGGAACTCTCGCCACTTACTTTAGGTAGCGGTGTGCCCGCTCCGCACCTACCGGTCGGCATCCCTCGAAAAGTTACGACGCACTGGGGACACACGCTGACGACTTGGCGCAATAGCTGATTGGAGCGTAAATGTTCTGTTTGCTATGCAAGTCTGACCACGACGACCGACTTTGCAAGCGATTAAACAGCGAGAGCAATACAACAGATGGAGCTGAACGAAGCGATAACGCAAGCTATGTATAGAATAGAACAGATTGGAACAGGACTTCAACAAACACTTAGTTTCAAGTCGGAAGCCGATGCAAATAGGTATTGGAAATTCTTTGTGGAAAACGAAGACGTTGTTCGCGCTGAATATGTGAATCCCTTGCTGATAGCTGATGTGGGCTATTCGCTTCGTCAGCTTAAGCGTCTTGACTTCTTAAACTGCATTTTACCCATTCCTATTTTCTCTGAAAGATTTGTTGAAAAGAATGCCGAAACACTGAAAGACGACTTACTTTTCTTTCCGTGTAGCGTGCAGAGCAAACACGATATTCTGCCTTTCTATATGGGGCGCATACTGAATATTTCCTCCATTTTGGATGTTGAAAGCTCAGGGAAATGGCAACTTACTGATGGTTCGTGGATTCCCGATGTGCCTTTTGTCTACCATAAGGCCAGCAATGACCACTATATTGTGCGCGATGCAACATACCGAAGTCACTACGTAGCATTGGAAAGGCTCAGAGAAATAGGCCGCAACTATCGGATAGAATGGAACAAGGTGGCACTAAACAAGGCGTAAAGCCGCAATAAAACAAGCTATGCGTATCGACGAATTCGATTTGTTTACCTTCTCTTATTTCTGCATCCCTTTCGAGCAGATCGCAGCCTTCTTGCAGCAACAATGGGGAAACAACGAGAAATACCGACTCAAGCAGACGCCGTTCAAGTTCGACCTCTTCGATAAAAGCCCACAAAAGGGCGGCACCCATTTCGAGAAAGCCTACTTCTTCGTGCCTAAGCGTCATCGTGACAAGTGCATAATGGTTTCTAATTATGCCGACGGCCTGACTTCGTGGGTCTACCGAATAACGGAGGCTTTAAGAGGAAAAGCGTACAGCTTCTGCTTGGCGAAGGACAAACAAGCTGATACGATGAATGCCTTTTGCTGCATAGAGCGTGGGCAGAACCTGCGAACGGTCTATACTATGAAGGATCCCAAGTGGACGTTTTACAGTCAGGGCGCCGAGCAATTCTTTGAAGAAGCGCACTTGTATCAACAGAAATTGATTCGGAAAAGAATGGATAAGCGCATCCTCATAGCTTATTGCGCACGCTTAGGTCTTGATATTACGGACGATTTGTTTTGGAAAAGCGAGCAGTCGATATTGGTAGAACGAGTAGCGTGGTGAGCCACATGCCGAAAGCGCAATAGCATTGTGCGCTTAAAACAATAAAGACGATGGAAGAAATAGCGTTTAAAGCCAAGGTTATAACGGCCACAAAAAGCAGCAAAGACAACTATTATATGGTAGGGTTGGCCGATGACGAATACAACTACGAAAAGTATATTCTGTTTCAGCGGCCCATCAAATTGGACAAAGACGATGATCCGGAAGCCGACAGCAACGGATTATATGCTGAATGTAATGGCGATGTCTGCTACAATGGTTGTCGAGCGGCAACTCTTACCAGTCAATCCTTCCGTTTTGAGTTCGACGACAGCATTATCGTAGTCGATGTTACGGACGTAAAAATCGGCAAGCGGTTTATAGCCTATAGTCGGGAAATATTCAAAGAATTGCTGAAACTGCCGGATAACAGCATCCTTTAATCTCTTGGCAGAATCATTTTTATGGGATAAAGGAAGCGAATGCTTGCATACATTTCCATTTTACAAAAACATTCCAGCGTGTAAAGTAACCGTCAAGAAGCTATGAGGTATTTATCATCTTTTATTGTAATCACATTCATCTGTATGTCTGCCTACTGTCAGACCATAAACCCGACGGTAAAAGCAGATGAAACGGATACTTGTCTGTTCGACTTTACGAGTCAGCAGAACGTTATTTTTATATCGACAACAATAAAAATATCGTATTGGTCAACTTTTATTCTGATGAGCTGGAAACGACATTTGAGGGAAAATGTACCTACCATATTAATGATCAAGGCAGGTTTACTTTAACTGAAAAGGTCGAAGGAATAAAAGATAGAACGAAATAGCCCCAATTCTGTTGAAGCGAGGCTGATGACGCATAAAAAACTAACCGAATACATAGTTGATAATCAGCATTATATAGAGCCGCAAAACTTTCCTATAAGAGACGAAAAATTGTCTTATAAGAGAATTTTTCCGATCCTATAAGACAATTTTTGCGATCACCTAAGACAATTTTTGCGATCACCTAAGAAAGTTTTGGCACGCTCTTAAGCTTATTTTTGGGCGTTACAGACGGACGGAAAACATTGACTAATGCGCCACGCCCGGCAAACTGAAGTGCAGCGCTTGCGTGCTAAAGTGTTCCTCCCCCTCCTTTCAATCAGATAAAACAAACCTTGAAGACGCACGACACCGCCCCACACATATCTTTATCAAGAACTTATATGCTACCTTACAGCATATTGCTTTTTTTAATAAGCCCGAGGTGCTATCTGTATGTAAAAAATAATCGCTAATTAGCCTTGCCCTTTGTTCGTTACAAAATAGGACAACCCTAATGACGGATTTGATGTTATTTTACGATGACCTTCTTGCCATCAATGATATAAATGCCGGGAGGCAGTTCGCCCGCCTCGTGCGCATCTCTTACTTTCACTCCATTGATTGAATATACAGCGCCTGCCTCTTGTTGAGGAGCAGCAATAGCGTCGATTCCAGTCGTTGTATTTCGATCTATGAGCCGGACGTTGCGTAGATAATATCCACTGCCGGCAATTTGCAGACCGTTTTCGCGCAACATCTTGACGTGCTCAGCCTTGAGTTCGATTCGATAGGGCATCTCCTCGCGTGAAGCAGACAGGTCTATACTATTATTGAACTGCGGCAAAAAGATTTTTCCTTTCGCACTTACATCACGCACGACAAACTCCAATTGCCAGTCTTCACGCACTTCATCGAACATCAGTTTTGGTATGATGACCTTGGCTTCATCTATGTGCTTAAAACCATTCCAAAGGCTGCTCTCCTTTACCTCGTGCACGAGGGAGAAGATGCGAATGTTATCACCTTTTACATAGCACCCGTCTTTCTTTAATGCCTCCAGCATATGGTTGTCGGTAACATAGAAGGTGACTTGTGCATCATTTCTCGCAACGTGAGGCTTAAGCGCAACGATGCTCGCCCCTTGCTTGCTGCATATATCTAAAGATGACGACCCCACACCACGACGCTCGTTAGCAGAAAGCGTATCGATGTCGAGGATGAGTTTGTCGCCTACTTTCAATTTATCCAAGCGGCTGGTCGGTATTTTGAACATACCTTTTGTTTGTCGCTGATCGTCGGCTGCAGGCTGAGAGCCAATCCAGATTAGTCGGTTAGCTCGTTTATAGACGCGCAACCAGTCAACATCCATCACATAGTTCTTGGGCACTTTGTTGATATCGTTATTATACTGCGGATCTTCTTCCGGATAAAGCACACCGCCGCCCTTGTTCTTTTCGCTGTCGTCATGCTTACCGCCAATCTGGCCCGTGATGGCCACATCCCACACGCGATCAATGCCAAACTTCATATTCTCCTTTTTCAAGAGGGCATTGTAGCGATAGGGATACTTATCTTTCATCGGCTTCTTATCTCTTGGATCAATGACATTATCGGCCGTCTTGTGCTCTATGGTACGGAAGACGGACCTTACTCGGCCGTCTAATAAGAACGTTACGGCCAAATGGCGAGAGGAGTCGCCCGGCTCAGGATCAATCTGCGCCCCATAGACGTGGAAGTCATCCGAAGGATTAAACGAGATGGGCTTTATACGGTCTGTATATGCATTATGATTATAGCCATTTACGAATACATACTGCTGCTTCTTTTTGTCATAGACCATACCTAAGTTGTAGTCTAAGCCGTGAATAGACTGGTGCACATATCGACTCGCATTGCCGGAGTTGTATCCATGTTTACCTGCGAAGGTGCGGGCATCATCGTTTACGAAGAATTCTTCCAAATCGATCTCAAACAGACTCGATCCATTGCTATGACGAAGCCACAGGGACATCCAAGTGCCAATGCAGAAAGGAATCTTCGCTTTTATCTCAATTCGCGAGTAAAGCGGATAATAGTTGCCGCCCCCATCTGCATCTCGACCGGAAAGTGCTCCCGACCACCATCCTTGCTTCGTATAGCCATGCTTAGGCGGGATAGGGTCGCGCATCTTCACGCTATAATCGGTATTCGACGGATCGCCATCTTCCTTACGAAGCCCCGTGCGTATAGCTTCGCGCGTGGCACGTATCGAAGCCAAGCCATTGCGCACCGTGACCATTTGGTCGCGATATGTCTGCGCCATGCCTTGATCTTTGTTGTTGCCATAGGTATCAAAACTATACTGCTTTGTTTTATCTCCATAGATCCCCCACAGCTTCCGGTTGATCGAGGTTCCATTAAACTCATCTCCTCCGTAATAGCGCCAGCCTGTCAAGGGAGGGATTCCGACTTGATTCTCTTGTGCGGACAGTTTGAGCAAAGCCAAACTTAAGGCACACATCGTGATGACAGCTTTTCTCATATACCTTTATTTTTATATTTGCGCAGTTGCCAACTACACGGATTATGTAAATACTTGAAAGCGGCCCTTCTGCAACAAAATGCTTCGATAACGCTAAAACCTCTGCCGCCGGCAAAGGTGAGCCAAGGATAAAACCGACCTTCACCTGCAAAAATACAGGATTCTCTCAAAGCCAACATATGGAAAAAATACTGACGAGCGCGAAAGAAGCGTAAACTACCGCAAATGTCTTTACGGTTTGTTTTTGAATATAAAATTGACGCGTTTATTAGTTAATATTCTTTCCAAAAGCATCTCGAGAAACGCGCCAGATGCGGACAATAGAAGCCATCTCAATCAGCCTCCTCACAAAAAGCACAAAGCAACTTCGGCGCACGAAGCACGCTTGCGCCGACAAAGCCTTTGGCGAACAAGCGCTATTATATATATATATGAGAAGGCCTCAGGAGGTAAGGGGTATCACTCCTGAGGCCTTTTTAAAACAACGTATTCCTATTGTAGATATTCCGCTTAGTCTATCTTCGGATCTTCGCAAATTGGCGATATCTTTAAAAAGCCGTAGCAGAGGCCGTAAAGCCAAAAATGATGCCCGGCAGATTGGCAATGATAATCGACCGGTCCTTTTTCTTACGAATAAAGCCATAGCCAACCCTATATAAAGATGGACTGCTTTAATCCTTATTTATCGGCAACGAGGACTTTCAGCGTCTTGTTTGCCCACTTTACAATATATATACCTGTGCCTTGTGCCGCAAGTTGGGCTGCGCCTTTGTAGCTCATCGCTTTATCAACGAGCATACCATTGGCCGTATAGAGAGCTACAGTTTCGCCATCGGCAATACCTTCTACGTTGATCGTTTTGTGAGCGGCATAAGCTTTAACTTCACCATTAGTAGCGGTCGTAGCAATGCCCGTCAGCTCTGCGCCTTCGTAAGGCTCCGGTGCAGTTGAACCATAATTGTCAAGATCCAAGGCAAACACCGGCCACTTTTTATCTTTGGCAATCTTGACATCGCTCACAAGCGCCACATTCTTCTCAAGCGTAACCGAGCTTTCAGTAACATAAAGTCCCTGCAAGTTAAGACCGCCGTAATCATCCCACTCGTCTGCACCATAAGCAACATATACGGGGAGCGCCTTCATAAACTCAGTCATACTTTCACCCTTTATGTTATTGCGTTGCATTTCTATGTGTCGCAAACTTGATTCTGCCGCTAATTTAATTTCTGAAATCTTATTGTTGTAACAGTTCACCTGCTCTACCTTCGGGTTCTTACTAAGGTCGAGCGTTCCTTCAATAAGGTTATCGCGACAGATGAGCGAGGTCAACTTAGGATTTTGGCTAAGATCAAGTTGCTTTATACTATTGCCGTAACAGCTCAAATCGGCGAGTGCAGGCATCGACTTGAGATCTATGTCTGCCAAATCCTTATTGTTGCCACAGTAAAGCGTAGCTAATTCGGGGACATAATTCACCTCCAACTTTGTAAGTTCGTTGTCGTCGCAGTAGATTTCTCGCAGTTGCGGTTGATTAGTAATGACGATTGAGGTAAGCTTATTACTGCTACAATCTATCTTCGTTATCTTTCCGTAAAGTGTAACCTCGGTATCTGTAAATACCAACTGGTCTTGTTCGTTATACGATGCACCTTTTATTCCAATCTTTTCTCCTTCCTTTGCACCAACCTTCAAAGAAAAGATATCTCCTATGGCTCTATTGGTCTTGAGTACAATCGTATTGGGTTCAGTGCTTTCCTCCTTGATACCTAAGAAGTTTTCGTTCCATTCCTCATTTGCTTCGTAGCTTGCCTTTGCTCCGAAAGGGACATAAAGATAAGCAGTATAGTTCTTAAACATAACCCCAAAGGCTCCCGTATCTGCGGCAGGAGCCTTAGTAGCCGCAACGTGTAGCTCGCGTAACTTCTTGCAAGCATCTATCGCTCCAACCTTCACATCAGTAATGGTAGCCGGCCAATACATACGTTCCAACGCCTCAGCATTACAACACAAACTGACAGGAATAGTCGTAACTCCTTCGTTAATGTAAATATCCTTGAGATTTACAGCACCTTCGAATATGCCTTGATAGATGGTTGTAACGGTTGACAACGTCTTATACAATGGTCTTTTGTCTGCCAACGGATAAGCCACGAGTGTGGTTTCGTCAGCGCTATAAAGCACACCATCTACAAGTTTGAAGTTGGGGTTGTTCTCAATTTCTATCTTTTCAAGTTGCTTACAAGCGGCAAACGAGGCTTGTCCAATCTTCTCCAACTTATCGTTCAGTACGGCTTTCGTAATTTGTGTACCATATAGAGCGTTATCACCTAATGTTCTTAACGACTTCGGAGCGATAAAATCTGTAATCGCAGTCATATAGAGAGCGCTCCTTCCTATACTTTCCAGACCATTAGGAAAGTTAATGTCGGACAAGGCAGAGCAACTCATAAAAACACTCTCGCTCAATTTCTTTATAGCTTCCGGCAATACAACCTTCTTCAATTTAAGACATTTGAAGAATGCACCGGCCCCAATTGACGTTACCGTCTTAGGGAAAGTAAGTGCCGTTAGCGATGGATGCTTACGCAAGGTGTAGCCTGGAAATACTGTCGTTTCCTTTCCTTCAGCGTCTACGATGGCAGCATCTAAAAGGTTTAATGCTTCGAGCGCACCTGCCTGCATAAGTGCGTCGATGTCGGTGGAGTTGATTTTCCCGGTAATGGTTAGGTCTTTAACGGTCTTTAAGTCTTCACCAAGCATTGCCGACAAAGTTCCCGGTTGAGTAACATCTACGGGTTTCGTTGTTTGTGCGTTTAAAGTGCAACAGAACAACACAGATACCAGTAGTGTAAATAGATAGCTTTTTCTCATAGTTGTGATGTTTTAGAGGAAATTTTCAATGCCCACAAAGATATCGTATTTACTATTAAGCAACAAAGTTAATCAACAATATGTTTTCCATTTCAAGAAAAAATATAACCTACGAAAACAAATCCGGACGCAAAAAAGAGATGGCCCACGAGAGCTATGAGCCAAGCTTATGCCTTATTGTAGAGACCTCAAGGACGAAACTCATAGCCACAATGCCCCGCGCTAAGCAAAAAAGACATCAGCAAGCGCACCGGCGAAAAGCCTACGATCTACTCTACCCCGCGTCGGCCGCTTTACCGACTTCCGCTTTATAATGTATTGCTGTATGCTTCAGAAGTCGTGCCGAGGAGCCGCGTGTAAGTGACGCGCAAAGAGAAGAATAAAAAAATGACGCCCATCGACAAGAATAAAAAATCGATCGCTTGGCCACTTTCGCAACAATCTGCCCGATTGCACCAACAGAACTTAGGCTTTCGAACACGAAAAGGCGAACCCGATCTTTTTTATCACGAGAAAAAAGCGTACCATCACGAGAAGAAGATCGTATCATCACGAGAGGAAAGTCGTACGCACACGAGGAGAAACCAAATAATGACGAAGGAATCGAGCGCACTTTAAGACAAAGGCGGCTAAAAACAGGCCGCCACGCGTGAGATTCAAACAATATTTCTTCTCACTTAAAAGCAATATTTTTTTTAATTATAACCTCCAAGCGCAAGTGCCTCATCGAAGTTTATTATGACTCGATTTTGCGCAAAAAATTTCCCCGACAAACGAGTCCGACCAAAACGCCGGGAGCCTTGCAAACGCGGCAAATGTAGACAGAATTGTGCCCATATTGAACACCACCCGACCTTACAAAAAGAACACAGATATAAAGTCCGGCGCCTGCACCGCAAATATGTAAACATGTTCACTTTTAACGTTTTATATTTGTTTGCTATGTTCATCATCCTTATCTTTGCACCGCTTTTTGAGCAGAGAGAGTAAGCCCACAAAGCTGACTGCATAAGTATTTCGATGTAAACGCCAACGCTAAGAACCGGATTTCACACTACAGAGAACTATATGCCCCCAAAGTATACCTACAAGGCAAGTACAAGCCCTATTTCGGGCCGCAGTCGTTTTACAGGCTATTAATATTTAGATAAAAACAAAACTTAATTAGAGGAATGAGATCAATTCATTTTCGACAGACCGCGCACAAAGGAATAGTAGCACTCCTACTCCTCTTTGTTAGCAGCCTCACAGCGTGGGCGCAAATGGTAACCATTAGTCCGCAGAGCGGAAAAATCATTTCGGCAAAGACGAAGAATACTCATGCCACAGAAGGAGGTTTTGGCGCGGGTTTTGGTGCAATGTGGAAGCACAACCAGCTTCAGCTGACCTACACTACATCCGACAATCCAAAGTTTTCTTCGGCCGGTGTATTTAGCAATCACACTTGCGACATCTATGCTTACAGCCGTTCAGGAAATGCCGCGGACGAGCGTATTATTCTAATCGCTGGTCTCTATGATGTCTATAGCAACATTTCACTTCCCAAAGGCTATCGAATCACCAAATACGAGATTACGATAAAGAACAACTTAACGCTTGCCGAAGATGGTGCTGTGGTTGGCAACAACTCTGGACAGGCTTGGGCTTCAACGCCACTTACTTTAACGCATTCTAGGACTTGGAAGTTTGGCGAAGTCGCTAAAGACAAGGTTCCAAATGACTCCCCAACAGGGACTGAGCCCACTTGGCTTCCTGGACTTACGCCTATTTCTATCACCCCATATACCCCCGTCAATGAAACGCCCTACACGATAACTCGCGGAAACGGAACAACTGACGATTTGGGCAGCGACCTCTACTTTTGCTTTCATGGAAATGGGGTTAGCAAATTAGCCGCTATCACTATCGAATCTATCAAGATTTGGTTTGCGCCAGACATTAAGTTCTCCGTACCTTTATCTGCAACAAATAGTATTGACGAGAAAGTATCGCTTACGGAGAATGAGTTTACCATTGGCCGATTGGACATTGATGCTATCAAGCAAAGAACGAAAGGCGCAAAGAAATTCTATGCATACGATCAGGAGAATCTTTCAGACGCATTGGCTTCGGTGAAGCTTTATCAAGAAGGCGCTGTGAACAATGGCACTTGGGATAAAGCAAGCGGGCAAAAGACGATAGCATCCTTGCGCGTTGATAACACCACGTGGACGGCGTTTATGAATGGTACGTATTATGCGGAAGCTCCGACAACGATAAATATGAAGAAGACAGAAGAAAACTCTTCATACACCGTACCTGCCGGCTATCGCATCGTAGGTGCCAAATTCACGGCTTCTCCGGGTAAAGCACAAGCGGGTAGCACTCGAAAAGGTTTTTATATCACTGCGACTGAAGGAGGTTATACATACTATCTCAATTATAGCTATGCCCCATACGTAGCTTGGTCTACTACGGCCTCTTCTGTATGGAAACAAGACGGCTATGGCAGAATCTATACGATGGTTGGCGGCTACACTTACTATCTTTATAACTATAATAGCACCGTATATGTTTATACAAACAATTATAGCTATTGGAAATTCCTCAGCGATGGAGATCTCGTAGAAGCTAGTACGTATTATCCGGTTCGCAAATCAGGAAGTGCTACGCAGGTAAGCTATTGGACGGCGCAAGGATCAACCCCCGTTAAGAGCCAAGCAACGCAAGCAGGCTACACGCCGCAAAGCTACACGGTAACGATTTATGGCAAGAATGGTACCGACGTGGCACAAACGCTGAACATTGCGCCGAGCCTTGGCCAACAGACGTATGAGTTGACGGGCTTGAATAACGACGCCGTAAAGTTTAGCATCTCCGGCTTGCCCGCAGCAACGGAAGCGACCAACCCGGCACTGATGAATGTAGAAGTAATCTTAGAGCCGCTCAACCCCTTCATCAGCAATGTAAACGTAGTCTGCAAAGGCAAGAATAGCGAAGAGATCACACGTACATTTACTTCTACCGACTTCCAACTCGGTGGTGAGAAGTTTGTCTATAAAGTGCCTAAAGGTTTCGCCCATCCGGAGTCGGTTCAATTCTCCTTCCGCAATCTGCAATCTAAGTATGCCGATGATACGTATGCTAATTGTACGAATATGCCAAAAGGCAACTCTCGCTACAACTTCGCAGCATCTACTTATTACAACTTAGTGAATGACGACTTGTATGCCAATAAAGACGTTGTTGCCGACCACACTTACGCCGATAAGATTGACGTAGAAGTAGTCGGAAACATTCCGTTCAAGTTCAACAATATGGATGAACTGAGCAATACCAGCACGAGTACCGTCAAACGATACCTTACGGAGCAACTATTTACAGCTGCGGCTTATGCAAGTATGACGGGAGATGTGACCATCTACAACAACGGAACGCCGACGACGAGCAGCAATGTACCGGCAACATTCAGCGCCGATCAAGCTAAGCTCAAAGACTTGCAACGCAAGAATATGTATCTCTTTACGACAGATGAGACGCGCTACAACATTGCGCCGACTACGAAGGAGATGCACCGCGCCTTTGCTTACTATAAGACGACCATCGAGTTGCAACTGGCAGACTACACGCCGAAAGTAACTTGGAAGAAGATTTACGATAAGACGGATTACTACAAGAGCAGCGCCGACAAGGACAATACTGAGGCAATGTACGGCGCAGTCATTACGACGTCTGAGAACGCAGGTTATGACAATACCTCGCAGAACGCAACCACGACAACGGGTACAGCGTCGGCCGAGACTTTTGGCTACCTCACGTTAAACCAGATCAAGGACGCGATGACCAATGCGCTCTCATCTACAGATCCGGAAGCACCGAGCAGTTTGTCGCAGGTACTTTATGTAGATAACTCTCAATTGTATACGATTGTGGCGCAATCTGACACGGAGACCTCACCACTCTCATCAGCCGACTTTAGACAAGATTTGGCGAAGAACGCTATTGTCTATCTGCCCTTCCGCGCAACAGCGCAGATGACGACAAACAATATGGGTATTAACGATAGCCACGGGAGCACAAGCTTTACGGCTACGCAAAACTTCCTACTCGAAGATCGCAACCCCTTCTTTGCTCCTTACGATATACAGTTGGCAGCAGGCAACTATGCTACTTACCAACGCAAGTATACGCAAGCCGGTTTTGGCGCTACGACTTATTCAACCATCGTGTTGCCTTACAGCCTCTCTGTAGCAGCCGACGGCCTCCACGATGGCAACAAC
>JABZGO010000001.1 GCA_015259305.1 Alloprevotella tannerae
CTATTATCTGAAGCCCGGCAAATACTTTTTGCGCTGCTTCTTCGACGCAAACGGCAACAACCAGTGGGACACGGGCGATTACGAGCAGCGGCGACAGCCTGAGGCCGTCTACTATTACCCGCAGGCCATCGAAGTGCGGGCCAACTGGGATACGGATCAGGCTTGGGACCTCAAGCAATGGCCGCTCACGGCACAGAAGCCCGCCGGCTTGCGTCAAGGTACAAATAAGAACGAACAGCCCTCGGCGCACATGAAGAATCTGAAGCGCAAGGGCGATAAAACTCCAAAGCAATGAGAACCTACTTTTTGCGAGCGTTGGCCTTTCTCTGCCTCGCCATCTCTATCGGCGACCGAGCAGCGGCCCAGTGTTCGAGTGAAAACGCTGCATTCAAGAGTGGCGAGACTTTGGTCTACGACCTCCATTTCAATTGGAAATTTGTTTGGTTCAAAGTCGGTACAGCCACGTTCAATATTACGCAGTCTATCTACGGAAAGCAAGCCGCCTATCGCACGACGCTGACCACCCGCACCTCAGGCACAGCCGACAAATACTTTACGATGCGCGACCGACTGACGAGTTACACCACGCTCGACCTCGTTCCGCTTTATTATGAAAAAGATGCCTTCGAGGGCAATGCGCGCCGTGTAGAGAAAGTATGGTACACTTATCCCGACAACCAAGTGGCGCTCAAGATGTTCTATCAGCGCGACAAGCAGCCGGCGGAGTGGCACAACCACAAAGGGAAATATTGCGCCTATGATATGCTCAGCATGATGCTGCGTGCACGCTCACTCGATGGAAACAAGATGAAGGTGGGCGAGCGCATCAATTTTGTGATGGCTGAAGGGAAACACGCCGAATGGCGCAGCTTAGTCTATCGCGGCAAAAAGAATTTTAAGCTCGACAACCGCACCCTGACTTACCGCTGCCTGGTCTTCTCCTATTTGGAAAAGGAAGATGGCAAGGAGAAAGAGATTGTCACTTTCTACGTCACGGATGACCAGAATCACCTCCCCGTTCGCATTGATATGAATCTTAATTTCGGTACGGCTAAGGCCTACCTTACGGGCAGTACGGGCGTGCGCAATCCGCAAACCTCTATCATTAAGAAATAAAACTTACCGACTATCGGTCGCCAAGGTGTAACGCCGGCGGCCGATGTTTTGTTTTAGTCGGCCGCCGGTCGACTTTTATAAGGCCAAACACGGCCGACTCATTGTTTGGTGGGAGCAAACGATCGTTTGCCGGCACCAAACTATAGTATGCTCGGGCCAAACGATGGTTTGCTGCCGCCAAACGATAACGGCTTCAGCAGACGACAAGGCCAAAAGCGCTTTTTATATGCAAAAAACAATGGAACGTATGCCGGACAACCAAGCATCGAGGCCGCTGCGCTTAGTCATTGACGATAAGATTCCCTACATTCGCGGCGAAGCGGAAAAGATAGGCCGCTGCACGTACTTGCCGGGCGGCAAAATATCGGCCGAGGATGTGCGCGAGGCCGACATCCTGATTGTAAGGACGCGCACGCGCTGCGACAAGCAGTTGCTTGGCGGCTCGTCGGTGCGCTTTATAGCTACGGCAACCATCGGTTATGATCATTTAGATACGACCTATTTGGCCGAAGCCGGCATCAGTTGGGCCAACTGTCCGGGCTGCAACGCCAATAGCGTGGCCCAATACGTGGCCACCTGCTTGTTGCGCCTCGAAATGGCGGGCCGGTTGACGCTGCGCGAGGCGCGGGTAGGCATCGTCGGGGTGGGCCACGTCGGGCGTGCAGTGGAGCGCGCCGTCAGCGCCTTGGGCTGCACCGTATTGCGCAACGACCCGCCGCGCGCCGAGCACGAGTCGGGTTTTATGACCTTGGCCGAACTCTGGGATGAGGCTGACGTCTTGACTTTCCATACGCCGCTTACTTATGATGGGCCTTACGCTACGTATCATTTGGTCGACGAGGCCTTGCTCTCGCACTTGCCCGCGCGGCGACCCGTCCTGATCAATTCGGGGCGCGGCGAGGTGGTGGACAACGCGGCTTTGCTGCGCTACGCTGACAACTTCCGCGCGCTGATTTTGGATACGTGGGAGGGCGAACCGGAGATCAACCGCTCGCTCTTGGCTCGCACGTTCATCGGGACGCCCCACATAGCCGGCTATTCGGCCGACGGCAAAGCCAACGGGACGCGTATGGCGCTCGAAGCCGTAGCGCAGCATTTCCGCTTGCCCCTGCAGTTTTGCGTTGCGCCCCCCGAGTTGCCGGAGACTTATGCTTACAATCCGGCCGTGGCATCTCCGTGTGAAGCCTTGCGGCGCTATGATCCGCTACGCGACAGCGAGGCGCTCAAAAATAATCCGGAGGCTTTCGAGCGCTTGCGTGGCGCTTATCCGCTTCGGCGCGAATAGGTGCCCCCTAAGCACTAAAGAGCAGAAAAGCCTTGTGAATCATAGAGCGGCCGAAAGATAAGGAGAATAATAAAGGAAAAGTCGGCGGCCTTTCCTTATGAAAAATCGCGGAAGTAAGCGTTATGGGCTTGCTTCCGCGATGTTGTAGCTCTTTGTTTAGTCTTCAGCCGATGCGGGGTCGGGGATGGTTTTGACGTAGTAAGTGATGGTCGGAAAATGGTCTGCAAAACCATTCTGCCATGTAGTGCCATCGAAGCTACGGAGCGGGTAGCCTTTGCGATTTCCCTCTTTAACCATCAGATAATCGCGATTGAAGACTTCCACTTTCCAGAAGCGGAGTGTGTTGTCAGCGTTGTGGATAAAATTATCGGTAATGATTTGCTGATCAAATAAATCCCAAGCATCTTGGTAACAAAGCGTGCCGATTCCCCTGTCGTAGAGTGGCCACGTCGCATTGAAGAGTCCGCCCTCAGGAGTCGATTTAATCGTGCGCGCGGCGCCTAATACTTTAGCCACGGAGGCATCTTTGGGGTCGTCGTTTAAGTCGCCCATAATAATAACCTTGTTGGCAGGATCAGCTTGCCGTATGCTGTCGGTGATCGTTTTGGCCAATAGTGCAGCGTGAGCACGCATCGGGTCCGATTTGCTGCCGCCGTAGCGTGAGGGCCAGTGGTTGACGATGACGCTTACCGGTTCGCCGCCCAAAATGCCGCTCACCATGAGTTCGTCGCGCGTCTTAAAGTCGAGTTGATCCGGCTTAACATAAGCATAAGGCACAGCCCGCACAATCTTAAACAAGCGCGGATTGTAGAGCAAACCGACATCGATGCCGCGATGGTCGGGCGAATCGAAGTGAATATACTTCAGCCCCATAGATCTTACGGGCTCCGTATTGCAAAGATCTTGCAGAACGCGTGCATTCTCTACTTCCGAGACGCCGATAAAGGCCGGTCCGGAGGGGCAATTGTCGCGCGCCATTTCACTGATGACTCTGGCGATGTTGTGGAGCTTCTGTTGGTACTTTTCCGGCGTCCATTGATAGGCGCCGTTAGGCAGGAAGTCGTCGTCGCCCTTGTTGTTGGGGTCGTCTTCTGTATCGAAGAGGTTCTCCAGGTTGTAGAAGGCAACGGCATATACGGCTGAGCGCTGCACCTGCTTGAGTTGCGCTCGAAGCGGTGCTTGCAAGATGAAGGCCAAGAGGCAGAAGAGGACTGCTCGGCGGGAGATCATTTTCATCTTTTCCATTGGAATTGGTTGTTATGGCTTTCGCCTCGCCGTGCTGACGAGTACGCGAGGCGGAAAGCCGATAGGCCGAAGCCCATCGTTTTATTTCTTACCCGTGAGTTTGATTTCAGCCAGACGCAAACCGAGTTTGTTCGCCTCACCGGCCAAGAAATGAAGTTCAGAATTTGCAGCGCCTGAAGCTACCGGCAAGTCGATCGTGACGAGCGTAAACTCGTTTTTGTCAGCAGGTGCGGCTACTACCTTAGAAGGCGTGGCAAAGGCAACACCGTTAAACGTTCCGGTCATTGCTATCAAGTCCATCTGGTCGCCATCATTGTACAAGTTGGCGTTGACCTTGTACGTCAGTGTCAGTTTTTTGTAGCCCGATGTGTCGAAGCCGGCAATCTTGAAGTCGTTGGACTTGCCGGAGGGGAACCAGACGCAGTTGAGGTCGCTCCAGTTGCGGACAGAGAGGGTGGAATTGACGTCGGTGAACGATAGGTTCGGATTGCTCCAAGCCGTAAACTTTGAGACGAGCGGCCAGTAGTTGCCTTCCTTAGTCACTTTCGAGTTGCCCATCTTTTCGAAGAAGATGATCGTCTCGTCTGTTGAGGGCGGCGTGACGGGAGGTTCGGTCGGTGCTATGCCGTCAAAGCCAAATACATCTTCGATATTGCGAATCGTCAGTTGCCAAGCGCCGCGGAAGCGCCCCAGAACGGCAATGACGTTGCCCGTACCTACGGGAAGCTGCGTGGCTGCAAAGGCAGCATAGTTGCTGGTGCGGACGGAGATGGTGTTGCCATATTCGTCGACCAAATCGTGTGCGCCGGTGGTCTTCTTTTCTGCAAAGTTGGCCTTGCCGCCTTCCTTGAAATGTACGCCGGTAAGGCGAACAAGCGTGAACTTATTGGCCGCTACATCATCGCTAAGTTTGGAGATGTCGGAGAAATCTTTGATCTTGAGCGCGGCAGGATCGGCATAGCCGTTGCGATGTACGTGTTTCTTGAAATCAACATAAGGTGTGCGATAGAGAATGCCGGTCGGGTAGCCCAATTGCTGCTCATCTCCATAGACGGAAACGCACAGTCCTTTGAGGCTGATGTAGACTTCTTGGCCTACGGGGTAGTCGTTGTAGACGTTGCTCTGATCAATGAGAAACGAGATGCCGCCGGTCTCATCTTGCAAGATGATTTGCTTGAAGATGTTGCCGGAGCGATCGTCGCCGCTTACGCGCGCCTTGAGCCAGAGGCTGTCGGTAATCGTCATCGGATTTTCCTGCGTGGCATTAGCATAGCGCGTGCGCAGGTCTTTGATGGTGATCGTTTGTGCACCGCTGGGTAGCGTAAACGTAGGCTCGTTGAGCGGCGGGAGTTCGTAGGTCTTGTCGCAGGACGCAAAGCCCAAGGCGAGGCAGAACGTCAAGAAACCGGCGAAAATCTTATTCAAATGTTGGAACTTAATCATAACTTTATGTTTTTGATGAAAGGCTTAGAACTTGTAGCTCAGGTTGAGGAAGCAGTTGAAGCCTTGCATGTAGAAGTATTTGTTGGCGTAAAGGGTGGGGCGATTAAGGTCTATGCGCCCTTGCTCAAAGCCGCCCGTGCGGACGTCTTTCTTGTTGAGAATATTGTTGAGTGAGAGGTTGATGTTGAGCGAACGCTTGCGACCCATATAGATGATTTTGCTGATGGAGAGGTCGAGCGTGCAGCCCGCAGCGAAACGCTCTTGGTGCGTAAACTGCTTGTAGGCTTCGTAATATTGATTGTTCGGCGTCACGGCGGGAATGCCTAAGTCGGGGTTGCCATTATAACGCGAGGAAACGCGGCGCGAGGGACTCACGTCGATGAAGTTGCGCCCGAAGACGTTGAGGTTGGCGCCGATAAACCAGTATTTGATGAAATAGCGTGCGCCCAAGGTGCCGGCCGCTTGCGGCACGCCGCCCACCATGATGTTGCGCATATATACGCGCTCTTGATCAGCGACGTTGTAGTCGGCTAAGCTGCGACCATTGTCGGCCGAAAACTCTCCGATGGGGTTGTTGGCATAATAATATTGCGCCAAGGTGCCGGCTAAGTCGATCGTCAGGTGCTGGTCGTGCTTGTAGGACATACCAAACTCAATGCCGCGGTGTACTTTGTTGACGCCGGTCATCACTTGGTTGACGAGCGTCACACCATCATAATAATATGTGCTGCGCTCAGCCAGATCGTAGAAGTTGGTGTTGAAGAGTGAGAAGCGACCTTGCAGCTTGCCGGCAGAGAAAATATAACTCAAGTCGGCGTGGAACACGCGACTGCTTTCCAAACCTTTAGGTGTCTGATCGCTATAACGCGAGGAGATGTAGGCATTGTTGGCCAATGGCGCCATAGAGCCATAGACAAAGTTGGCCTGAAGCAGATGGCGGCCGCTAAACTTATACGTTAAGCCGCCTTTGAGCATCATATCAATAAAGGTATGATGGCGCCCCTTTCCAAAAGAGTTGTCGGGGTGGTGGCCGTTGCGCATATTGCCGTCGCGGAAGAAGTCGGTGTAAGTGAGCTTTACGCCATAGTAGCCTTCCCAGCGACCTTTGTTATACTGATTGTTTAACCAACCCATTACCGAGTTGATGTTGAGTTTGTAATCGTAATCGAAAATGCCGCCTTTGAACACGCGTCGGTTGGGGCGGTTAAGGTCTTTTTGTGATTGATCTGCGTCGCCGGGGTAATCTGTGTCGGCATACTTGTCGATGTCGAGTACATAGTCGGCCCCAAGCAGGTCGTCTACTTTCTTGTATTGATGAGAGATGGTGTTGCGGGCCATTAAGCCGCCCGTCAAGGTATATATCCTGCTCAGCTGTGCAGAGATCGTAGCGTTGAAAGTCGTTTCAAACAAATCGCTGCGGCGCTCTTCTACCATATAGATAGCCGCCCCATTGCCGTTGCGCTTGTTGTTGTAGTTGGCATTCACCATATTGTCCCAATTGATCTGCGTGAAAGCCGGATTTCCTGAGCGCCAAAGCGCCTCGTATTCCTCAGCTGTGGCCTTGTTGCCATTGGCTAAGAAGTAGGAGGGCAGATAGCGATAATAATCAGGGCGAGGGTCTGCGCCGTCAAACCAATTGAGCGACGTGTTTCCATACTTTCCGAAATGGAAAGACAGGCCGGTTTTGAGCGTAACCTTGTCGGAGAGTTTGCCATCGTAAGCTAAAATCGCCGTTGGGTCGATGGCGCGAACCACGCGAGAGTTGCGCTTTTTTCCGTTCTGGTAACCCCAGTTGGCGTTATACAAGTTGTTGCCCGTCAAGTCGTACACTTCTTGAATCGATCCGCTTTGCTGGCCGCGCACGACGGGAGAGCCGAAGGTCGTAAACGTGAGGCGATGGTTATCGCCGCGGAAGCGCTTCTCGAGGAGCAAGGCATAAGCCACATTACGATAGAATGTACCTTGAATATTTCCCTCATCCGAGTAGCGTCCGCCCAGAAGCGCCGTCATAGCCCAGCCTTTGCGAGAGAGTCCTGTTGAGTAAGCATACATTCCACGCAGATAATACGTGCGGTTAGTATAGCTTAGCGTCGCCTGACTTCCTTTCCTAAAGTCGCCGGCACGCATTAATATATTATTAGCCCCCCCAATGTTGCCGAAACCAAAAGATCCCGGTTGCGTATAATTGAGTTGGTCGCCATTACGCGTAAGGATATTCAGCGCCCCGATGGCCGAGAAGTTGAACACACCTCGAAGTTGATCATTAAAAGGCAAGCCATTGATATACGTATCTTGATACAGGTTCTTATAGCCCCGCACCAAGAAGCGCATCGACGAGAGTTGGTAGGCCGCCTTATTGAGAAAGACGTCGTGCGATGTAAGCACCGTCGTCGTGATGTTCTGTGATGCGCCATCGACGCCATCTTCGCCAATGTCATCAAGCGTTGAAGCGTCGACGATTCCTACCAGGGAAAGGTCCTGCACAAAAGACGAATCGGGCGTGACCGATTGCGCAAGAATGGCAGGAGGAAAGAGTACCATTCCCATTAAGATTTTCCGCTTTTTCATACTTTAAGTTGGAGAAAAAGCGCCCGTCCTCCGGCTCTTCACCGTAAGAGGACAGGCGCAGAAGAGATTGTTTTTATTTAATGCCTACGAGCTTGATCTCAGCCAAGCGTATGCCGAATGATCCGTTAGGAATATTCGTTTGGAAGTGCAGATCGCCGAGTGCTTCTGTATCATTTGCGGGCAGCTCTACCGTAAACTCGAAATAGGTTTCCTTATCTTCCGGAGCCTTCACGACCTTATCCGGCGTTGTGAATGTAGTGTCGTTAAACTTACCCTTGAGCAGGTTGAGGTTCATCGTATCGCCATCTTTGAAGACGCCGCCGTTCACCTTATAAGTCAGCTTAAATTTCTTGTAACCATTTGACGGGATGTTGCCAATGTGGAGATCGCAATCCTTGTTTGCAGCAAACCAAATGCAATTCTTCCCGGCATGATTGCGCACAGACAAGTTATTGTTGACATCCTCAAAAGTCAGCGTCGGGTTGCTCCAGCCTGTGAAGTCTTTAAGGTTTGGCCAATATTTTCCAGCCTTTTTAATAGGCGTTGCGCCTAAAGTTTCCTCAAAGATCACTACTTCCTGCTCTCCTGGTTGCGGTTGTTCGCCTTGCTTGAAGTCTACGTTTACTTCGCCGCCCGCTACTTCCGTCCAATCAGCAATTGTAGCTGAGCCGAAGCTAACGTTCATGGTGCTCGGTGTTCCGCCTTTCGTAAGTTTTACGGGGATAACCACCTTCGTGCCGGCGCCAAGTGTGCTCACAGAGAGCGCCTTTTCTACCGTTACGCCGCCAAGCGTGAAGACCAACTTGCCGCTCGTAGCTGCCGCAGGCAATACGATAGCCGTAGCCGTCGTTCCTGCTGCGTTTACGTTCATAGCAATGTTTGCCGTAGCCGCATCTGCCGTAAGTGCGCCCGTGTTCAGGTCAAACTTACCCGTCGCCGGCGTGCCGTTCAGCGTGACGCTCAAGCCCGCAGTCGTCGGGATAGTCGCGTCTGTCGTGATGTTGAGCACGATCTGCGTAAGCTGGTGCGTGAAGCCCAAGTTTACGTTGCCGCTCGCAGCAGTCTTGCCGGTCGCATTGCTCGAATAGAGCAAGTCGATCGCCGGTAAGTTGCTCTGATTGCTCACGTTCACGTCATACGTTCCGCTGGCTGCAGAAGCCACATAAGGATAGTAAGCCACAAAGTCTACAGCCGAGTTGTCCGAAGGATAAGCCAGCGCTTCCGAAGCCGTAGCAGCGGTCAAGTTGCCGCGATCATCAGCCACATACTTCACGTTGGCGTTCTTCATCGTTGCGCCCTGCTTCATAAAGATGCCGACTTGGTCGCCGTTGGTCCAAGCCGTGCCGCTTGCATGCACTGCCTTTTGGCCTGCGATGTAAGAAGAAAATTTCACGTTAGAGCTGTTGCCCCATTCGCTGTTCTCGTTTAGGTTGGTGCACGACGTCAAAGCCGCAAGGCCGAGTCCTACTACTGCCAACCGATTCAAAATTGAGCTTTTCATATCTGTTAATATAATTGTTTTAACGACTAATTCCATTTATTCTTATCATACGTCTGCTTATACTGCTCCCGAATCATGGGGAAGAAGACAAAGCCCGTCATCCGTTCGAGCTCTGCTACAGAAAGCGTGTGGCTCATATACGACTCGCTGTTTGGATAAGCTCTATTGTCGAGCTTAAACGCGATCGTATAAGCCTCGCCCGTAGCGCGGTTGATGCGGCAGAGCGCCTTAAAATAGTATTTTGGTACGGCGATTTGTTTGCCTCTGTTGTCTTGCGTGTAAGTAATCGTCGTGTTCTCCGGCGTTGTAGGCATTGCGCCCGTCACGACGTAAAGCGTATCGATGTTTGAAGACCATCCGCGCACAGCAGTTTCCAACTTCTGCCAGATGTCCTGATTCATACCCTTGCCGATCTGCGCCGTCATGTTGGTATAGTAGAACGTCTGCTCGTTAGCCTCTCTCGTCACCACGCGGTCTGCACTCGGTATCTGGTGACCGCGGTCGTAGCCGTTCAGTCCGCGCTTCATCGTAGCCTGTTCTTCGCTGCTCAGCGACGGATCATAAGCCCAAGCATTCGTGCGCTCCACGCCCTTCGTCGTATAGTAATTACACAAGGGGTAAGCTACCCAATATGCAATCTTCAGTTGCGTATCAAAGAGCATACTGTAGCTCCTTACCTGCTTTCCGTTGTCCGTGAAGTAGTGAGAGATGTATTTGTAGTCCTTCAGTTGTTGCGGCGTGATCGTAGGCGTCTCCGTCCAGTGCGTATAGGTAGGCACCGGCGTTTCGGCAGCACCTAAGTTGCTCACGTTAATCGTTTTCGTGTACCTATCGCCCGGGTTCAATCCCTTGTCTGCATCGAGCGTCATTTGCCTTGTCGTGCCGTCAGTCGCCGTGATCGTCACCTTAATGTCGCGTTTACCCGGCAAGATGAAAGCCGTAGCCGTCAAGTATGTGCCGGCGCTCGTTGTGTTCATCGTGATCGCGCCTCGGTCTGCGGCTGTTTCTGTGAAGGTGCCGGTTCTTAAGTCGAATGTCGCGCGTAGCGGTTGGTCATCGAGCGTCACTTTCACGCCCGTCAGCTGCTTGTTGTCTTTCGATTTGATGGTCAACTTTACGTGTGCCAATTGGTGGCGGAAGTTCAAGCGCACTTCGCCGCTCGTCTTGCTAAACCCCTTGGCATCGTTGACGTAGAGCAGGTCCACGGTCGATGGGTGCTGCTGATTCGTCAGATCCACAGGATAAGTGTAGTTGTTCAAAGTGCCGGTATGGGGATAGTAAGCGATGAAGTCTACCATCGACCCGTCAGCAGGATATTGCAAGCCCGCGCCCATCGGCGTAAACACGCCGCTGCCCGAAAGTGTCGTGTAGCCCACGTTATCTCCACCACCCACGATGCCCGAAGCATCAAGCGCAGCAGCATTTTTAACCATAAAGACGCCGATTTTATCGCCGGCATCCCAGGTCGTGTTCATTACTCTTTGCGCTACGCCCGCCTCAAACGTGATGGCGGCGCGCTCGGTGGCAAATGTCTCGTCGGAAGAACAGCTACCCAATGTGATCAATAGGGTCAGCAGTCCGTAAGCTGTGAATAATCGCGTATACATCGTCTCCTTAGTCTTATTATTACACTCATGCAGCCACTCAACTCTCAAGGAAAAGCGGCTGTCGTCTTTTTTTAGTTGGGCAAATGTACATAATCCTTTCCGCTTTTCCAATTTTTTCACAGAAGAAAAGCC
Organism: Alloprevotella tannerae; assembly: GCA_015259305.1. Taxonomy (GTDB): domain Bacteria; phylum Bacteroidota; class Bacteroidia; order Bacteroidales; family Bacteroidaceae; genus Alloprevotella; species Alloprevotella tannerae_B. Next base: position 10,898 of record JABZGO010000001.1, read on the forward strand.
TAACATTTTTTATTATTGACGGAACGCAAAATGCTAACACTTATAAAATTCGCCGAAAAATAGCTGCAAACGGACGCTTTAATCGCCTGTTTTGATAAGTCCATTAAGCAATCAGGTTGGTTTTCCGCCATGCGCGCCGCCAAGGTTTCCGGCTCAGTGAAGACGGCTTGCATAGTGCACGATGCCTCCTTGAAAAAGGACGACCGATGCTTCTTCATTCGATCCCTATCTGTACACCTAAGCGATGATTTGCCCCCGCCAAGCGATGATTTCCTCCCGCCAAACGAGCGTTTTCTCCCGCCAAACGAGCGTTTTCTCCCGCCAAACGAGCGTTTCCTCCCGCCAAACGCGCACCGCGCCTATCCTTGAGCGTAGCCGAACAAGCTGTTTCGCAACCGAAGGCTGTGCTCGCTGCAACTTACGCGAACCCGGCAGCAGCGCAATAGGCCGTCGGCGGGTAGCGGCTACGCATCACAAATTTCAACCAAAAGGCCGATTCGCGGCAAGTCGGCGCTTCATAGCCGGCCTACAAAAAGCGCCGAGCAGGGCCTTGACTTGCCTTGCTCGACGCAAATACTTAGACCCGAAAGGGTCGATTATTTTTTGAAGATTGCGGGGAATCGGAAACTGAATCTGCGATTGGGCTTAATCTTATTGCCCAGCATTTGGATGTCATCACCATCTAGAGCGATGCGAGCCGTGCGAGCTTCCAATTCGATTTGACCTTTGCCCGGGAAGTAGAAGACCATGTTGTCAAAAGCCGGCTTCTCAAAAGCGACAACCACGTTGTGGACAGCGCCGCCGTAGTTGACGGTGAAGTTGAAATCTTCTATCTCAAACTGCATCGGGAAGTAAGCCTGATTAGCACCATACATCGTGTACTTAATCTTCATCGGCAGCGTGTTTATGCCCGCCGCAGAAGCCGTTCCACTGCCGAAAATCGTGTCAATCATCGGAGCTACGGGCACGCGATCAATGACGATTTCTTTATCATTCACACTGGCTAAAGCAGCCGCGCGGAGCGTGTCGCGATTATTGCCGGAAGAGATGAAATTCACTTGGCCGCTGTAGTTGCCTTTTATGCTTTGGCGTACGCTATCCGGTACTTTCGGCTCGTTCGTTTCGCACGACGTTAGCACGAAACCAAATAGCATAAGCAGAGGCAAGAAGAATGTTACTTTTTTCATATATCTACTTTTTTAAGTATGCAATATTCGCAATAATAATCGAAACTTCCAAACATCTGCGCCGTTATTTTTACGCATACAAGGTGTTTGTCGCTTCGTTGATCCCGCTTCTGATTGCGCCATTCTTGCTGCGCGGCGCTTCTTTCCGATGCTCCGCCGCTCGCGTTGGGCATTGCCGCGCGCTATATCCTGCCCAGCTTCTTCGGATTCCGTCCCACGCCTCCGGATTCCGCCCTGCGGCACACCAAACGCCCTTCTATAGCCGGCGCAGAGCAACAATACGACCACAGCACTTGGCCGTGGTCGTACACATTATATATATTGTGCGCGCAAGGCGCAATTTATCCGGCGGAAGCGGCTTGATCGCCTCCACACAGATAAATTAAAAGATTGCTTTGTCAGATTCTTACTTCAGCAAGCGCGCTTCCAGTTTCTCCAACATATCCTTCGTCATCGAATCGAGGTCGTATTGCGGATTCCAACCCCACTCTTGACGCGCGCAAGTGTCATCTAAGCTGTTGGGCCAGCTGTCAGCGATGCTTTGCTTCAAAGGATCTACCTCGTAAACCATCTCAAATTGCGGGCGATACTTCTTGATCGTCGTGTAAATCGCTTCCGGGTCGAAGCTCATGCTGGCTATGTTGAAGCCATTGTAGTGTACGAGGCGAGCAGGATCAGCTTCCATCAACTGCACGCAGGCATTGAGTGCATCAGGCATATACATCATATCCATCATCGTGCCTTTGCCGATCGGGCAAACAAACTTCTCGCCGCGCACAGCGCTATAATAAATGTCGACAGCGTAGTCGGTCGTGCCGCCACCCGGAGGTGTTACGTTGGAGATCAAACCCGGGAAGCGCACGCTGCGTGTGTCCGTGCCGTACTTGCGATGATAATAATCGCTGAGCAACTCTGTCGTCACCTTGCTCACACCGTAAATCGTGCGGGGCCGTTGTATGGTATCCTGCGGCGTACTATCGGCCGGCGTTTCCGGACCAAACGAACCAATAGAGCTGGGCGTGAAGACCGCGCAATTGTTTTCGCGCGCCACTTCTAAGACTTTCAGCAGCCCATCGATGCCGATTTTCCACGCCAGCAGCGGTTTGCGCTCCGCTACGACGGAGAGCAGCGCCGCCAAGTTGTAAATCGCGTCGATATTGTATTGCTTCACAACGGCAGCAATAGCTTCGCCGTCTGTTACGTCGCACAAGGCCGACGGTCCGCTTTCCAAAAGAATGCCCGTAGGCTCTTGTCCTGTAATGTAGCCTGCGACTACGTGATCATTACCGTAAATGCTGCGCAGCTTCATGGTCAGCTCGGAGCCGATTTGGCCCGTAGAGCCAATGACAAGGATATTTTTCATATCAAGGAAATTAAGAGTTAAATTAAAGTTGTTGCAAAGTAACGTTTTTTTTTCAAGATTTCATAGCGCCGACTTGATAAATTCGATAAAAAGGGCTTACTTTGTGCTGTGATTAGCGCGATTTTCGGCGGAGATGGAGGCTTTTTATGCGCCTTTTAACCCGCACGAAGGCTTCGCTGTATAAGATTGCGCCGACCGAAATCTATGATGACGACTATATTCATTTAATACTATACACAAATGTACGGAGAATTTCAAAAGCACCTGCAAGCTCAGTTGCAGGAGATCAAAGATGCAGGTCTCTACAAGAGTGAGCGTATCATCGAAAGTCCGCAAGCAGCGGCGATCAACGTAGCCGGCAAAGAGGTGATCAACTTCTGCGCCAACAACTACCTCGGCCTTTCCAACCATCCTCGACTTATTCAAGCTGCCAAGGACATGATGGACAAGCGCGGCTATGGTATGTCGTCCGTGCGCTTCATCTGCGGCACGATGGACGGACACAAGACGCTCGAGAAGGCTATTTCCGACTACTTCAAGACGGAAGATACCATCCTCTACGCAGCTTGCTTCGACGCCAACGGTGGTGTGTTTGAGCCGCTCTTGACGAAGGACGATGCCATCATTTCTGACGCCCTCAACCACGCATCCATCATCGACGGCGTTCGCCTCTGCAAGGCGCAGCGCTATCGTTATGCCAACGCCGATATGGAAGATCTCGAGCGCTGCTTGAAAGAGGCGCAAGCGCAACGCTTCCGCATCATCTGTACTGACGGTGTTTTCTCCATGGATGGCAATGTGGCACCATTAGATAAGATTTGCGATTTAGCAGAGAAATATAACGCGCTCGTAATGGTCGACGAGAGCCATTCAGCCGGCGTTGTCGGCGCAACGGGTCACGGCGTCAGCGAATTTTTCAAGACTTACGGCCGCGTAGACATCTACACCGGCACGCTCGGTAAGGCTTTCGGCGGCGCAATGGGCGGTTTCACGACGGGTCGCAAGGAGATTATCGACATCTTGCGCCAACGCAGTCGGCCGTATCTCTTCTCCAACAGCGTTGCGCCCGCAATCGTCGGCGCTGCCATCGAGACGTTCAAGATGTTGGGCGAGAGCAACGAAATCCACGACCGCTTGGTAGAAAACGTAGAATACTTCCGCGACAAGATGATGGCTGCCGGCTTCGACATCAAGCCGACGCAGAGCGCCATTTGCGCCGTGATGCTCTACGATGCTCCGCTTTCGCAGAAGTATGCTGCCAGACTCCAAGAGGAGGGTATATACGTGACGGGCTTCTACTATCCTGTCGTTCCGAAGGGCGAGGCTCGCATCCGCGTGCAATTGAGTGCCGGCCATACGCGTGAGCAACTCGACAAGTGCATCGCAGCCTTCATCAAGGTGGGCAAGGAATTGGGTGTTTTGAAATAAGCCTCAAATTGATAAAGTAGGAGCGGGCTGACCCCTTGGTGGGCGGCCCGCTTTTTTCGGCCCTTTTGCTGATGCTTCGCTCGCACACTTGGTCGGCGATGTGGCTTGGGGTTGAGGGCGATGATGGACTACGAATGACGAATCGTTGGCAATAAGTGCATCGCGCATTGACTTTTAGCGGCCGCTGCATTGGGGGCGGCGGTTTGCGCTCGTGAGGTGAAACCTTTTTTATCGTGAGCGCAAACCTTTGTTCTCACGAGCGCAAACGCTTTTTATCGTGATCGAAAAGGTACGGCGTCGGATGTCGGCCTTGTATTCATAGGCTGCGGGCAGAGCAAATGCAAGGCGTTTGCAGGCGTATCTTAACTTAAAAAAGTAGAAGAATGGGCTGACGGCAAACGCTGCGGGCCGGAGACGACGCCCTGCGCACGGATGAGGCCGCGAAGGTCGATCGGCCATTTGCCGGAGAAGAAAAGAAAAGTCCCGCCCTCAACAAGTGGGGACGGGACTTTCACAAATAGAGAATAGATAATGAAATGTGTCAAACCGATAATATGTATGTCTATGTTCTCATTCTGTCTTCAAAGGCCGAGAGGGCAGCTTTCGCGCCTTCGCCCATTGCGATGACGATTTGCTTGTAGGGCACGCTCGAAACGTCGCCGGCTGCATAGACGCCGGGGAGGGAGGTGCGGCAGTATTCGTCGATCTTTATTTCGCGGCGCGGCGTCGTCTCCAGGCTGTCGGCAAAGGGGGCGCTGTTGGGCATCAGGCCTATCTGTACGAAAATGCCGTCCAGTTCGATGGTTTTCTCCTCGCCGTTGGTGCGGTCTGCGATGCGGATCGCCGTGACCTTGTCGCCGTCGCCGATGACTTGCTTCGTCTCGGTAGAGAGGTAGACATCAACATTGGGCAACTGCTTGAGCTTTTCTTGCAATACGGTGTCGGCCTTCAGCGTGTCGAGAAACTCGAGCACGGTGACGTGTCGGCAGATGCCGGCCAAGTCGATGGCCGCCTCGATGCCGGAGTTGCCGCCGCCTACTACGGCCACGTCTTTTCCTTTATAGAACGGGCCGTCGCAATGCGGGCAGAAATGCACCCCGTGACCGATGTATTTGGCTTCGTCGTCGACGTTGAGTCTTCGCCAATTGGCGCCCGTTGCGATAATAACGGCCGGAGCGAAGAATTTTTCTCGTCCTCCTACTTCGACACTCTTCTCCTTGCCTTCCAGCGAAAGGCTTTGATAAGTTCTGTTTTCGAAGATGTCGATGCCGTAAGCGTCCATATGTTTGCGCAAATCGGATGCCAGCGTTTCGCCGGTGGTGCGTGTCACGGAAATGAGGTTCTCGATAGCCGTCGTCTCCTTTACTTGTCCGCCGATGCGTTGCGCTACGACTGCCACTTTCAGGCCCTTTCGAGCCGAATAGATGGCGGCTGAAGCGCCGGCCGGGCCTCCGCCTAAGACGAGGAGATCATAATGGTGCTCGATGGGTTGCGCGTCGGCATCTTCCGCCTCGCCAACCGTCTCACTCAGTTTTTCGAGTAGTTCGCCCAGATTGCCGCGCCCGCTGTGGAGGAGTTTGCCGTCCAAATATACGGCCGGTACGCCTTGAATGGCGAGCTTGTCGACCTCTTCTTGATACAAGGCGCCGTCGACCATTTCGTGCTCGATGGCCGGATTGAGCAAAGCCATCACGTTGAGGGCCTGCACGACGTCGGGGCAGTTGGTGCACGTGAGCGATACGTAAGTCGTTAGGCGAACGGGGCCTTGCAAAGCCTTGATGCGGCGCGCGGTGCTCTCATCGGGGAGATTCTTGCCCTGCCCGTCGGCATTGAGCACGGCGAGGAGGAGCGAGGTAAATTCGTGGCCGTTGGGGATGCCACGAAAGCGGATGCCCGTCTCTTGGCCGTCGAGCAAAATCGAAAAAAGACTTTGCTGCGCCTGCGCCTCGTCAAAGGTGCAGTCGATGTGATCAGAAACGGCAGCTACGTCTTCCAAGAAAGCGCGCAAATCTTCATTCTCCGGTCGGCCCGTAGCCAACGTCGCGCGAAACGTAATATGATGAGCGAGCGTAGAAAAAATCTCTCGCAATTGTTGTATGATACCTGCTTCCAGCATAATTAAAAGTCTTTTTTTTGAGAATCAAAAAGCCTCTCTCCTAACAAGGATTGCTTTTGCAAGAGAGAGACTTAAAGGGAATATATTATGGTTGTTGTGCTCCTTATAACTTGCCAACCAAGTCGATGCTGGGCTTGAGGGTCTCCTGACCTTCGTTCCACTTGGCGGGACATACCTCGCCGGGGTGCGCAGCTACGAATTGAGCGGCCTTAACCTTTCTCACGAGCTCGTCTGCATTGCGGCCGATGCTGTTGTCTTGGATCTCGGCGAGCTTAATCTTGCCATCGGGATCTACGAGGAACGTGCCGCGATATGCCATGCCTTCCTCTTCGATGTAAACTCCGAAGCCGCGGCTCAAATCGCCCTTCGTGTCGGCCAACATCGGGTAGTTGATCTTGCGAATACGCTCTGAAGTGTCGTGCCAAGCTTTGTGTACGAAGTGGCTGTCGGTGCTTACGGAGAATACTTCGACACCCATTTTCTTCAACTCTTCATATTTGCCGGCGAGATCCTCAAGTTCCGTCGGGCAGATGAAGGTGAAATCGGCCGGATAGAAGAAGAAAATGGCCCATTTGCCTTTCAAGTCGTCGCTGGATACGGTTATGAACTCGTTGTTGTGGTATGCCTGAACTTTGAATTCGGGCATTTGTGCATTGATTATTGATTCCATTGTGATGTTGTTTTAATGTAATTGTATGTTGTGATTGTTGTGTTCCGAAAATTTCTTACTTGAGGCGTGCTTCAACGGCCTTCCAGTCGATGATATCCCAAAGTGATGCGATGTGATCCACACGGCGGTTTTGGAAATCCAGATAGTAAGCGTGCTCCCATACGTCGATGCCGACGAGCGGATTGAGTCCGGCGCGCAAAGGGTTGTCGCCGTTGGGCTCTTTCGTGATGACGAGCTTGCCTGCTTCGTCTTGCGAAAGCCAAGCCCAGCCGGAGCCGAAGAGTGTAGCGGCTGCCTGCGCGAATTGCTGCTTGAAATCATCGAAACTTCCGAAAGCCTCTTCGATAAGTTGAGCCAAGCGGCCTTCCGGACGATTGTCGGCCGATGCGGGCTTGAACTGCGTGAAGTAAAGCGTGTGGTTGAGCACCTGGCCTGCGTTGTTGTAGATCGGGCCCAAGGGCGCTTGCTTCACAATCTCTTCTACGGATTTTCCTTCCAAGTCAGAATCTTTCACAAGATTGCCCAAGGTGTTCACGTAGTTTTGCAAATGTTTTCCGTAATGGAAGTTCATCGTCTGCTCACTGATTACCGGCGAAAGCGCGTTGAATTCGTAGGGCAGTTTTGGCATTTCAATTTTCATAATCTTTCTCTTTTAATTGTTATGTTTGCGGTTTTGAAATCGTAGCGTCGACTTTCGTTGCCGCTTTCTCTCTGTTTGGTGATGCAAAGGTAGAGTAGTATGTTTTCTTTCGCAACAGAGAATTTCTATATCCCTATTGAAGAAATCTATAATTGGATATAAACACCCGAATATCAGCATATTGAGCGAGAAAAACAAAAACGCTGCGGCTTGAAAATAAATGCGTGGCGCTTCAGATTTTAAGTTAATCTTTGCAGAAGCCGATCCGTAGAAAGCCGTCAAGACTACGCGCCGTTAAACTCAAACTTTGTATATTTGCAAACCATAATTTCTTACTATGACCCTGCAACAATTGGAGTATATTATCGCCCTTGCGCGCCACCGTCAGTTTGCCAAGGCCGCCGATGCGTGTGGCGTGACGCAGCCGACGCTCAGCGCGATGATACAAAAGCTCGAAGAAGAATTGGGCGCAAAGATTTTTGAGCGCCGCAAGCAACCCGTGACGCCCACACCTGTCGGTTTGATCATCTTAGAGCGGGCTGAGGAAATTCTGATGCGTGCTCAGCGCCTCAAAGAAGCCGTCAACGAGGCCCAACATTCGCTCAAAGGCACTTTTAGCATTGGCATTCTGCCCACGATAGCACCCTATTTGTTGCCGCGATTCTTGCCGCAGTTGATGCAAACCTACCCCGACACCGACGTGCGTTTTATTGAGATGAAGACGGCCGAGATTAAGCGCGCCTTGGATCAGAACGAGATCGACGCCGGCATTGTGGCCGAGCTCGAAGATATGGACAACTTCAGCGCACACACGCTTTTTTACGAACAATTCTTGGCCTACATCGCCGAAAGCGACCCCCTCGCCGCCAAAAGTTCGATTAAATCCGCAGATCTTAAAGACGAATATTTATGGCTCTTGGATGAAGGCCACTGCTTTCGCGATCAGCTGGTCAAATTCTGCCAACTTAAAGCCGCTTCACACAGCAAAAAGGCCTACAACTTAGGAAGTATAGAAACCTTTATGCGACTTGTCGAGAAAGGAAAAGGCGTTACGTTCATCCCCGAGTTGGCTATGCTGCAATTAGATGAGAGCCGGCGCCCGCTGGTTCGTCCTTTCGCCATCCCCGTGCCGACGCGCAAAATCGTATTGTTGACCAACAAAGATTTTATTCGCACGGCGCTGCGCGATCTTATTGTTGAAGAGGTCCGAAAAGTCGTGCCGCGCGATATGCTGACGCTCCACAGCACGCAGAAGGCTTTGTTCTGACCCGCCCCGACACATTATTATATATATAGGGCCGACCCACGCACGTCGCGGGCCGGCTTTTTCGTTCGCCGCTCCCACCATCGGCCGCCGCGTTCCCGCCTTTGCGCGGTGGTAACCCGATTTCCATGGCGCGCAATCAGCATCAGCTGAAGCCGTTGTCGGAAAGATTCAGCCCGCCTTTTACTTATAAATCGTTGGGGTTTCGTAACTTTGCACTTTATCAATGCTAAGATTAGGTTATGACTGAGCACAAATTATTTATCCACAATACGCTGACGCGCAAGAAAGAAGAATTTAAGCCTTTACACCCCGGCCGCGTCGGGATGTACGTGTGCGGGCCGACGGTCTATGGCGATCCGCATCTGGGCCACGCCCGCCCGGCCATCACCTTTGACCTGCTGTTTCGCCTGTTAAAGAACGAAGGCTACAAGGTGCGCTACGTGCGCAACATAACTGACGTTGGCCACCTCGAGCACGATGCCGACGAAGGCGAGGACAAGATTGCCAAGAAGGCGAAGCTCGAACAGCTCGAGCCGATGGAGGTTGCGCAGCATTATAGTAACCGTTTTCACAAAGCGATGGACGATCTCAACGTCCTGCCGCCCAGTATTGAGCCGCAAGCTTCGGGCCACATTATCGAGCAAGAAGCGCTCGTGCAAAAAATCCTTGATAACGGCTACGCATATGAGCGCAACGGGTCGATTTACTTCGATGTAGAAAAATACAACACCAAATATCGCTACGGCATACTCTCGGGGCGCAACCTCGAAGATACCATTAACGCGAGCCGAACATTGGACGGCGTAGACGAAAAGCGCAATCAAGTAGACTTCGCCCTTTGGAAAAAAGCTCGTCCGGAGCATATCATGCGCTGGCCATCTCCTTGGGGCGACGGCTTTCCGGGCTGGCATTGCGAATGTACGGCTATGGGACGCAAGTACTTGGGCGATCATTTCGATATCCACGGCGGAGGAATGGACCTCGTCTTCCCACATCACGAATGCGAGATCGCGCAAGCCGTCGCGGCCGAAGGGGAACAAATGGTGCACTACTGGATGCACAACAACATGATCACGATCAACGGCCAGAAGATGGGAAAAAGTCTCGGCAATTTCATTACGCTGGAGCAATTCTTTACCGGCGATCACCCGAAACTGGACCAACCCTATTCGCCGATGACCATCCGTTTCTTTATTTTGCAAGCCCATTATCGCTCAACGGTCGACTTTTCCAACGAAGCGCTCCAGGCCAGCCGAAAGGGCCTCGATCGCCTGATGGAGGGCTTCGCCACTTTGGGGCGCTTAGCGGGTAACGAGGGCGGCGAAATTACGGAAAGCTATGCCGAAGCTCTGTCGGAGCGCTGCTATGCGGCCTTAAACGACGACCTAAACTCGCCCATCGTGATCAGTCACCTTTTCGACGCGTGCCGACTGATCAACCAAGTGGCCGACAAGCAGACGACGATCACGCCCGACGGCTTGGAAGCTCTGAAGCGCGTCTTCAGCTTGTTTGCTTTCGACTTGTTAGGACTCAAGCCTGAGGCTGACGGCAACGCGCAGCGCGAGGAAAGTTTTGGCAAGGCCGTAGATCTCCTGCTCGACGTAAGGCAGCAGGCCAAGGCCGCCAAAGATTGGGCTACGAGCGACAAGATTCGCGACGACTTGGCCGCGCTTGGCTTCGCCGTAAAGGATACGAAGGACGGCGCAACGTGGAAATTAGAAAAATAAATTGAGGCACGCGCAGCCTCAGCGTTTGGTTGACCGATGGTCGTAGTCTGTTTTCAGATTACGGCCATCGGCTTTTTTAGGCTTCCGGCAAGAGGGTGGCGGCGCTCACCTTTGCACGCGACCGGCAGGGCGCAGGCGTGGTGAAGGAAATAGGGATATTCGGCGATGAACCATTGGTTTTTATGGGCCAAACATGGGGTTTTGCGCGCGCCTCCGGTGTGCTTTTTGCGTTTTCCGTCGCAATTAAAACCTTTTTTATCACGAGCGCAAACCTTTTTTATCACGAGCGTAAACCTTTTTTATCGTGAGCGTAAACCTTTATCATCGTGATCGAAAAGGAATAAAGTCGATGCCGGGTGCTGCAAATCGTTGAGCCGCAAGTTTTTATGCGCGCCCTATTGTGAGGCCTTGCCTAACCTTCGAAAACGCCCTTGCCGAAGTGTTGGCCGCGGATGGGCGCGCAGCGTGCAGCGGCTAGCCGGCAGCGTTAGGCGGTAAATGGTCCGGCTGCCGTTTTCCGACTATTATTTCCCGAAAGAGCGATGGCCGCATCATCGTTGACCTGCTTATAGACTACAAAAAAGGCCTGCCGAAGCAGACCTTTGTAGGAATCAAGCACAAAGCAAACGCCGTGTACCTATATATAGATGTGTGGGGGCGCGCTGCACCACCGGCGGCCTACGAATTGCGCCGCAAGGAGGTGAAAAGGCTTCCGCCGCGACGGCGCGTGCGCGTTGGGCGCTCTTCTTGGTGCGGGTGGAGCGTAGGATAGGCGATGCGCGTGTGGTAAATCGTCTTGAGGTTGTCGATCAATACGTCTTTCGCGTCGGAAATGTCGCGGAAGGTGATGGGGCATCGGAGGAAGGCGCCGTCGGCCACTTGCGCGTCGACGATGCGATTGACCAGCTCGGTCAAACTCTCCTTCGTGTATTCTTTTAAGCTGCGCGAACTGGCCTCTACGGCGTCGCACATCATCAGAATAGCTTGTTCTTTGGTCGTCGGATTAGGACCCGGGTAGGTGAAAAGGGCATCGCGCGGCGTCTCGCCGGGGTGCTCGTTTTGCCATTGTATGTAGAAGTATTTCACTTTCCCACGTCCGTGGTGCGTGCGTATGAAGTTGCAGATGCTTTTCGGGAGATGGTGCTTCTCGGCCAAGCGGAGGCCTTCCGTGACGTGGCCGATGATGATCTGTGCGCTGCGCTCCTCTTTCGAAAATCCGTCTTTGGCTTCCAAAGTATCGTGGGGGTTGACGCCGGTCTGATTCTCCGTGAAGAAGAGTGGGTTGAGCATCTTCCCAATGTCGTGATAGAGGGCGCCGGTTCGTACAAGCTGAGAGCTGGCTCCGATTTTCAGCGCCACTTCTGCAGCTAAGTTGGACACCTGCATAGAATGGTTGAGCGTACCTTGGGCCACCTTGGACATACGCCGGAGCAGGGGGTGGTTGATGTTGGTCAACTCAATGAGCGTTACGCTTGAGGTGAAGCGATATACGCGCTCGATGAGGTACATCAAGGGGTAGGCAAAAAGGAGCTGGATGCAGCTGAACGTGATGTAGAGGTAGCGGTAGAGACTTAGTTGGGAAAACGACAGGCCTTCGAGCATATCTTGCGCCAGCTGGGCAACCAGACCTACAATAAAGACTAAGGCGACGACGCGTATGATCTGGCTGCGCTGCGATAGTTCGCGGATGCCGTAAATCGCGGTAAGGCCCATGTAGAGTTGGAGTAAGATGAACTCAAACGACATCTGCACACCGATAGCCGAGAGCAGGACGACGACGATCAGGGCCATCGTGGCCGTGCGCGAGTCGAGGAAGATGCGGATGAAGAAGGGGACGATGGCGTAGGGGATAATGTAGACCGCAGAGAGGGAGAAGCGGACGATGCTGTACGTCAGTAGCGGGAAAAGTACGAGCAGCGTGAAGAAAAAGAGCAAGGTGGAGGTCGAACGGGTATAGTCGGGGCGGAACATTTTCAGATAAATGGGGAAGAAACCCAAGATGAGGAAGACCAAAAGCGCTTGCCCGCTGATTTGCTCCCAGAAGTCGGTGCGTATTTCGCTGCGCCGCTTGCTCTCTTTCGTGTACGAGTCGATCAATTGCTTTTGTCGCGCTGACACAATCTCGCCGCGGTCGATGATGCGCTGGCCTTTGAGGACCATTCCGTTGGCCGCTGATAGGCTGCTGATGAGATCTGCTTTCGCGCCATCAGTGCGCTTGACGTCATAAAGCAGATTTTGCGTGAGATAATTGTTGATATTGCAACGCATAAGTATATCGCGGCGATAATTAATCGTATCGTTGTGCATAATATACTCGTAGGCGGTGCGGGTAGAGTAGAGGTTGGAGACGGGCACAGAGGTGGCATCCTTCCCGTTGACGATGCGGATGGCCGTGGAGCCGTTGCGCATGAGCTCGCTCATACCCTCAGTCGATACGATTCCGGCTTCGTAGACTTTTGCGAGCATCTCGGCGACGTAGTGTGCGTAGTTGTCGGGCACTTTCTGGAACATGCCCTTTTTGAAGTCGGCCCTGAAGAGGCGCACTTCGATCTGCGCCGTCTGCATATTGATGTTGTAGAACGGCTGAAAAGTCTTCATCGCGCTGTCGCGCTCCATCGCGATCGTAGCTTCGCTTTTGTAGACCGGGAAGTCGTAGTTGGCGATCAGCGGAAGGTGTTTCCAGGGCCGTCCTTCTTCATAATCGAAGGCGATTTTCTTTTGTCGTGGCATCAAAGTTACGAGTAAGACGATGCTTAACAAGTACGCGAGCGCAATATATACGTTTTTTTTCACGATTACTCCTTTCTTTGTGGTTGTATGTTGGATTATTGAGCGTTTATCTCTATGCAAATATACAACAAATTCAATGTTTTAACGCCTCAAGGTGGGGAGAAGTGATGCGGTGATGCGGTTTGGACGGCCGGTGATGCGGTTTGGACGGCCGGCGATGCGGTTTGGGCGGCCGGTGGTGCGGTTTGGGCGGCCGGCGATGCGGTTTGGGCGGCCGGAAACACAATCGCCGCGCCGGAGGACGAGCTTCAGCGCGGCGATGTATGGGTTTGGGGGCGTCTTAACGCAGAATTACTTTCTTGCCGTTGCGTACGAAGACGCCGCGTTTGGGCTCTCCTTGCACGGGGCGACCCAGCAGGTCGTAAAGTTTCGCGTTGCGGCGATCAGCCTTTACGTTTTCGATGGCTGAAGTTTGTTTTTTGCCGGCAAAACGCACGTAGATCGGCGTTCCGCTTCCGCCTTGGCCGTCGTTGAGCCAAACTACGTCGACGTCGATGCTGGCGCTGTCGCCTTGGATAAAGCTATTGTCGCCGTTGAGCTTAACCGTAGCTTCTACAGCTCCGCCCATAAAAGATACATTCTTGGGCGCAGTCGTGGCAAACTTGATTTTGTCGCCTTCAGAATGGATACCCACTTGGTCAATCTCAATGTCGCCCAGTTCCATTCCGGCTGCGAAGGAAAAATTCTTGAGTGTGAAGCGCACGAGGTTTTCTCCGATGCGCTCAATGCTGATCGTCTGGTTCGGCAAGCCCGTTGCGGAGTCGTCAATCGGTGATCCGAGCGAAATAAAGAGCGATCCGGTGTACGTGCCCTCAGCTTTGGGCGTCAAATCTTCTGCTTTAATCGTCGCGAAGACGCCAACTAAAAGCAGCAAGGTGAGTAATGTTCTTTTCATAATTTATTGTTGTCGTTAAATGTCTTTGTTTTGTTTGCGGCCGTCTGATTTTTAGAATTGATAAGCAAAGCCCAAGTTGCCGTAGATGGGATATAGCGGAAAGGTGATGCTTTCAAAATCTGTCGGGAACAAACCATTGAGATTCCAATCCAAATTTGCCGTCACGCAAAGATGCTTGTAGGCGCGAAAAGTTCCGCCAATCTGCCAGCCCCACGCGAATTTGCGCAGCTTGCGTCCGAAATCGTACGTCGCGTGCGAGACGTAGGCTTTTTCGCCCGTAGGATTGTGGTGCCGGATATAGCCATCGTACGCCTCGCCGTTGAAATTGCCTTCGAGCAGCAGGCTGAAATAGGGCCCGGTATTGAGTATCCACCGCGGCGATACGTCATAAGTCAGCGTGATCGGAACGGTGAGATACGTAGCTTTGTATTTCGTCATCACGTGTCCGGTCCAAGCACCCTCCATATAGCCCCCGTCGTCGGCCGTCATTTCCATGTGATAGCTTTTCACGTCGGCGCGCGTCTTCATCCCTTTATTTTCCAAGCGCAATGCGATATTGAGTCCGAAGGGTGAATGATCGAAGCGCTTATGTACCATGCCGGCGATCGAGAGGTTGAGTAGCGGATCATAGCCTTCGATTTTTCGAATCGAGCGTGGCATCGGGAGCGGCGCAGCACCGCCCATTGCGATACCGGCTCCGATCGAGACGTGCCACCCTTTGAGTGCGGCGCGAATCAGGTTGCGATCCGTGTCCTTTGCGTAGCGTTTTGAAGGCGCCGCGCCATTTACGTCAAGCGTATCTGCCGTCTGGGCCGAAAGAGAGCCGAAGAGCGTAGCGGCAAGTAGGGTGCAGAGTATAGAGCGTCTTTTCATTGCTTCCACGTAATCTTAATATTGTCGATATAGAGTGTGGATCCGATGGCGCCCTCAAAGAATGCGCCCTGCCGGCTCGACGTCATAACGATGGCGATGGCGTATCCGTTGCGCCGCATACGGCCGGCGTCAAACGACTTCCCATTTTGGTGGCGGAAGGGCGCGCTAAAGTGCGTCCATTGGTTGGGTTCGCCGGGGTTATCGAGCCTTGCTATGGAGACGATGCGCGGATTGCTCATCACATCATCGCCCTGCAAGGATACGAAGTGGGTCGGATCGACCTCGTAGAGTACGGCATAAATGTCGCACGTATCTTTACGGCCCGCCAATACTTGACCGTTTTTGTCGGTCATCGCATTTCCCGCCTTATACTTATAGTATCCGCTGAGCGAAAGTGGCTCGCTCTTGACCAATTGGAGGCCAAAGCGCGTGGCTTTGAGCGGATAGAGCATCGCTTGGGCTACCTTAAACTCGCCAATAAACAAGTTGCCGGCGGCTATGGGCATCTTCACGCGACTGCCAAACGAGCCTGTGCTCTTCGTCTCCAGCTTTGCGCAGCGGCCCATCAGTCCGCCGTCGACGAAGGTTGTCGGGTAATCTTCCGGCGTGTGGGCCATGCCGGTCAGCGCAAAGCCCGCGTTGCCGCTGGCCCAGATGTTGGCGTTCAAGCTACCATCCGTTTGCGTTTGATACAGAATTTGATATTGCGTGCGCTCATCGTAGCCAAAATGCTCAAAGTCTGTGCTGTCGATGGGTTGCGGATCTTCAAAGCTCACTTTATATTCCTTTTCCCAAGCTCCGTCTTCAGAGACCACGACGTAAGTTTGAGGTGCAGTGAAGTCATGATATTCCGTCGCGTCAAAGGGGCGTTTGCCCGCAGCGTCCTTATAAAAGAGCCGGGCGCGCGGCGTGATGTGGAAAGCCGGATTCAGGTGCGTGCGGTCGGCATTTTTACGCACCAAGAACGTAACGCTGTTGTTGCGAATCAGCGGATTGCCCGTAATAAATCCCGCGGGCTGCGCAGCAAGCCAAGTGCTATCGACCGCAAGAATGTCGCATTCTGCATTAGCGGCCTCTTCGCGGATGCAAGAGGTGGAGAAAAGGGCCGCGAGCAGCAAACATAAAGCGAAGGAAATGCGAATTTTCATAAATTATATCATCATTCAAGTTGCAAAAGTAAGGCAAACGGCTTGATAGGCAAAGGCTTTTCATCCTTTTTACGTATTTCTGAATGTCTTGCGTTGATCGCCGAGGGATCTGCACACTGCGGGGAAATGAGCAGGTTTGCAAAATAAGATTGCAGGACTTGATTTTGCTCTACGGCCTACTCCAACTTGGAGCTTGAAGCGTGGGGCGCGGATGCTTTTTGTCGTGATGAAAAGGGTTTGCGCTCACGATAAAAAAGGTTTGTGTTCGTGATAAAAAGGGTTTGCGCTCGTGATGAAAAACGTCTGAAACCGATGCGAGGCCCCGTGCGGATTAGCGTTGTGCGTTTTGAAATCAATGTTTTATAGATAGATAATGCGTTGGAATCGTTAGGCAAAGCCTCAGAACCCTTGCGCAGGCTATGCGGGAGGGGCGCGGGCGCATTGTTGCTCTAAAAGCGTGCGTGCGCAGCAAGAAAAAGCTGCTCCTCGATAGGCAAAAAACCGACGCACGGAGAAATCGCGTGCGCCGGTTGCTTTATTATTTGGAGCATCGGCCGATTTCAGACGGCTGCGCCCAACGGCTGATCCGCTCTGCTTATAGCGGGAAGAAGAGGGGGATGACCAAGAGCGAGGCGATCATCATAATAAGCTGGAGCGGGAGGCCCACACGTGCATAGTCGGCAAATGTATATCGGCCGGCCGTCATGACCATGGCGTTGGGCGGGGTGCAGATCGGCGTGGCGAAGACGGCACTTGCGGCCACGGCGGCCGTCATCATAAAGGCGTGGGGGTCAACACCCAGTTTGGCGGCTGCTTCCCAAGCGATCGGGGCTACCAGGATAGCCGTTGCCGAATTGCTTAAAAAAGTAGAGAGCAGCGAAGTGACGAGATAGACGCCTGCCAATACGCCGTAAGGGCCGAACGATTGGAGGCCGGTGACGATAGAGTCGGCTATGATCTTTGAAAGTCCCGTCTCGCTCAGTGCTACAGACATACTCATCATCGCTGCGATGAGTACGATGCTCTCCCAACCTATGGCTCGATAGGCGGCATCGGCAGATCGGATGCAGCGCGTCAAGACAATGAGGACGCCGGCGGTAATGACGGACGTGACAGGCGCTACGCCGATCTGATCTGCAAAGACCATCGCGATAATCATCAAGATCATAATGATGCTGGCCAAGGGGGCTTTGTGGGTGAGCGGCTCATTTTCGGCTATATCTTGAGGGCGGCCGATCGTAACCCATTCGCGACGCTTTCGAGAAAGCCCTTCTATGCCGTGCCAATCACCGTGAACGAGGAGCATATCGCCCGTTTTTAATGGCACATCTTGGATTTCGTCGTATTCATATTCGTCGCCGCGCTTAATGGCTACGACGTTGACGCCAAAATTCTTGCGAAACTGCATGCCCCGTAGCGTTTGGCCGATGAAATGGGAGTCGGGCAGGAGCAGCATTTCAGCCATTCCCAGCTCGTAGAAGTCTAATTGGCTGTTCTCTTCATCTTGTTTGTCGTGGCAGATGGTGAGCGCGCAATGCTTGGCAAAGGCCTCGATGCTCTCCAGCTTGCCCACGGCGTAGAGCGTATCGCCGAGGCGGAAAATTGTATCGGGCAAGACGCCTTCTTGCAAGTGGGCATTGAAAAAAGCCGACTTTCTGGCGCGTCTTACTTCAAGTAAGCGGACGTCGTAACGCTGGTGGATCTCGAGCTCGCCAACGGAATGGCCCACGAGATGGCTCTCTCCTTTAATCTGTAAGCGATATATTTTGTTGTCGATCGAATATTCGTGGAGCAATTCGTTGAGCGACTTGTCGTCGTTTCCATCCTCGTCGCCCTTTCCCTTGGCCGAAAGCAAAAACTTGCAGAGCGGGTAGAGGCAGATCAAGCCCACGAGGAGCAGGACGAGACCAATCGGCGTAAATTCGAAGAAGCCGAAGCCCGGGCGCCCGTTGTCGCGGAGGTAACCATCGACAATCAGGTTGGGCGGCGTGCCGATGAGGGTTAAAATTCCGCCCATACTCGAGGCAAAAGCCAAAGGCATCATCAAGCGGGATGGATTTACGCCTGCCGTTTTGGCCATTGCGAGGACGATAGGTAGGAGCATGGCGACGGTACCCGTATTGCTGACGAAAGCGGCTACGACGGCAGTGACGATCATCACGACAAAGAAGAGGTTTTTCTCGCTGGTTCCGGCCAGCCGCAAAAAGCGACCGGCTATATATTTTGCCAAACCGGTCTGGAATATAGCACCTCCGACGACGAAAAGGAAGACCATGATGATGACGGCCGTGTTGGCGAAACCGCTGAGCGCGGCCTTGGGCGTCACAATCCCGCAGAGCATGAGCGCAGCCATACAGCCGAGGGCGACAATGTCGGACCTGATTTTACCAATTAAGAAGAAAATGATCGTAACTAAAAAGATGAGGATGGTCAAGGCTTGGTGGAGCGTCTGCGTGTCGCTCCAAAGCTGCATCCAAAGGGAGGCAATGGTGTCCATAGTTGGGTGTTTTTTTACGTTATACCAATTTAAGGAGGTTTATTTGCGGCTAATATACGAAAAGAATGTATATGAAGGGTGAAAATGAAAGAAGATTCTAAATTTTTCCTGCGTTTTTGTTAGTTTTTGTTGCGTTTGTGCGCGTTTTGTATCTATTTGTGCGGCGTTTTTTTCGGGCTGTGCGCCGACAGACTTTGGTGCGGGCGGCGGCGCGGCGGACTGCGCGGCGGTTTTGTCGGAGCGGGCTTTTGGCGCAACAAGGCCGCGTGGCCGGCAGGAAAGTCTCGCGCGCCGCAGGGTGGCTCTCGCGGCCTTCGCGACGCTTCGGAATCGATAGAAACTTGGCGGCGCGGCTTTTTCTCATTACCTTTGTCGAGTCATTATTATATATAGG
>JABZGO010000200.1 GCA_015259305.1 Alloprevotella tannerae
AGCCAACTATTGCTGCTGGCAGCCTGCTTTACACTCTTTTCAGGTTGTGATTTTAAGCCCGCAACGGCGTCGTTGGAAGACACTGTCTGGGAACACGAATTTTCACAAAGCGAGCAAAAGCCCGACGGTCTTAAAAAGGCCGTACTTTACTTTAATAATCAAAAGCTTACTTACTATGCGCTGAGTGCCGACGGAAAGAAAAAATACCTCATAGCCTCCTATCCGTACACGCTCGAAGAGCATCTGCTTACGGCCGGCAATCAGCACGCCATCGTGGGTGGATATTCCTTTTACTTCAACGAGATGTTGTTTGTCAAAACCAACAAAACGAAGTTTTAGATAGGGCCTCAGCAGGCCTCAGCCTTTTCACGTTTTTTGAGCTTTCTATTTTTACGTTTTTTAGTGGTACACTGCGAGGTGCACCACTTTTTTTTGGCTACTCCCCCTTCGACTTAAGCGCAAGCAGAACCGATATTTTGACAAACAAAGCTTGACCGATAAGCGTCGTCGTCTGTCCTTTTTAGTGTACGCTCACGAGCGTAGACCTTTTTCATCGTGAGCGCACAGTCTTTTCATCACGAGCGTAGACCTTTTTTCTCGTGAGCGCAAACGCCCCAAGCGAGGACGAAGCTGCACGAAGGGCGGGCGCGGCGCACAGAAAGCAAGCAAGCGGCGGGCGGCAATGCGCGTGACGGATTTTTCTCTACACCGGTCGGGACGGCAAGGCTGCATAAGGGCGGTCGCGAGCGGAAAGGTCGCCTAGACAAACGCCACGTGCACTAACGAAAGGTAAATCGGGGCGCGGCTTGATGGCGCGGCATAAAGCGCAAGGGTCGCATACGCTTAACCGCTGCAAAGCTACTGAGGCCTTGCAGCGGTTAAAGGGTTCAGATAGCGCCGAGTGCGCTTATTTGATGACGACTTTCTTGCCGCCGATCACATAGACGCCGCGCGGGAGTTGGGAGCGCGCTGCATCGACACGCTTACCGTGAACGTCATAGACAATCGGCGTATGCGCGGGCGAAGCATTGGGCGCAATCAAGGCCGTGACTACGTCGAGCACAACGGGCAGCGACTCTGAAGCATCGGCATATACGGCCGTCACACTGTACGTGTGTTGCCCATCAGCTTTTGCTTGCGTATCGGTATAGCCCGGTTGCTCAGCAGCGCCCAAGTATTGACCATCGCAATATACGCGATAGCCCGTAGGCGTATTGCCGCCCTCATACGTAATGTCGTCAATCATAAACAAGAAGGCCTGATCGGCGCTCGTCGTATGGCGAATGGCGAAATAATTCGTACCCTCAGGCAGGTCTACATTGATCTCTGTCCAACTGCCACCGGTCTGCGTGTAGACGTCGCCAATGAGTTGGAAGCTCTCTTGCGCTTTATCGGTTGAGGAAACCAAGACTTCGAACTCTTCATTTCCGAAGTCCTTGCCGGCATAGTTGTTGACGTAGAAGCGAATCTTTTGTGCTTTGCCTGAAAGCGGCGGACTGATGAGCCAGTTGTCGGCCTTTACGTAAGTCTTTCCCGTCTGATCCGTCTGATAAACGGCTACGAGTGCTTTCGTGCCGGAATGGGGGTCAAGGCCTTGACCGGATCCGTAAAGATCACCGGGCTGCCAATTCATGAAAGCAAACTGCTCTTGCTGATGCGGATAGCGCGACTCTTTGGAAAGCGGGCACGCGTAGCCCTTATCCGCATCAATCGTGGACCAACGGCCAAAGCTTGTGGCCCAAGGTTCATAGGCTTCGAAGTCGTCAGTCAACGTGACGTATTCTACTGTGGGTGCGGCCCAATCTAATTCGACCTTCGCGGCATCTTTATATTTGAGCACGAGATCGCGCGGCGTGGGGACGTTGCCCTGAACAGCCTGCACCTCGGCGCGCGCTTCGTTGTTGGCTGCCAAAGCATCGCCATCGGCCACGACTTCAGCCACTACCGACAGGGTCGTGGCAGCATCGAGCGATGTCGTCCGATAATTGACCGGAATAGTTGCCTCCTTGAAGCGAGCGAGGCCACCCTCGATGGCTTTGTCATAGACCTGCTTGCCGTTAATCTTCACCTTCACCTGCACTTTGGTGAGGTCCTGCAAACCTTTGTTGGCCACCTTGAGCGAAAGCGGGAGGTTCTGGCCCTTCAATACCGACTTGGGCGCGGCGAGCGTGATCTCCGCATCCTTGGCAACAGGTTCGGCGAGGTTGATATTGTCGACGTAGAGCGGCGTTTCCTTCATCGAAGCCGTAGCAATGGCTGCAAAGCGCACGAAGACGTATTCTTCCTGCAAATATTCTTGCGGAATGTCGATCTCTTCCGTATGCCATTCGGCCTTGCTCACACCGGCTTGCGCATAGTCAAAACTGCGAAGGAGCGTTTCTCCCTTCTGGTTTTTCTTGCGTATGCTGATCTCCAAGCGACCCGGCACTTGACCGATTTGTTTGTGGTCAAAAATCAGTTTGGGATGGGCTGCACCCTGCAAAGAAATCTTACCTGTGCTGATCACAGACGAACCTGCGCGGTCGGGATTGAAGACGATGCTGCCGCCATCGGCATCTACGGCTTCCTTGCCACTGATTTCCCAAGCCACGTTACCATCGGGCGTCTCGAGCGCGATGAGTTGGCCTTCGGTAGAACTACCTTTGAAACTGTTGTGGAAAGGTAGCGTGTAGGGCTTACCTACGATGATTGAGCCAACGCCATAGCCGCTTTCGCCGGCCTTGTTTTTGGCACTGATAGCCCACTGCGCGTAGCGCTGGTTGCCTTCGGCGGTCTTCTGATCGGGCACGACGTACTCCGTCTTGCCACCCGTTACGGTCGCGATCAAGTCTCCGCGATAGCCTCCGTCGCGTACATTATATATATTGTAGGTCACTTCTTCGGGAATGACGAGTCCGCCGTTTGCACCGCCGACTGCGGGCCACGTGAGGCGCACGGCATTTGACAAATCCTCGGCAGCGATGACGGGCGTGGCCGGTTGATCCTGCCCGACGTAGATGGTCTTGGTCGCCGTAGCGCCGGCACCATCGGCATTAAAGGCGATGACGGTATAAACATTGTCGCCGGTCGTCGCCCGATTGTCCGTAGCGGTCAGCGAAGCGCCGGGCGCAAGCTGCGTAAAGGCCTTGACGAGTCGGATTCCGTTGCGCACCTCGATGCGCTCAATATTGCTAAGTGCCGTCCCGTCAACCTTCAGCTTCGGCGCATCGAAAGTGAGCGTCGTGAGGAGTTTGCCGGACGGATCCGACTTTCCTTTTAAGTTTTCTGCAGCGGCGGGTGCGGCAGCAGCAACGGGTGCGGCGATGCTTACAGAGTCGATGTGCAGATAATAGCCGCCGGCATCGGACAATGCGTGGAAGCCGATGTAATACGTGCCGTCGGCCTGCGGATGAAGCTCATTGGTGAACGTCTGATACTCATCTGTGCTCACCTCAGTCGGGTTTAAAATTACCGTCGTGAGCCCTGCCGGATTTGGCGCTTGCCCCCATTTCACCTCAAAGCGCTCGGTATAATCCGTACCGTTGGATTTGGCTTTGAATTGGAAGGTATAAAC
>JABZGO010000201.1 GCA_015259305.1 Alloprevotella tannerae
GTTATAATTACTCATTACTATATACGCTTATTTTTTCACCTAAGACGGACACGATCGCCCGCATCTATACGCAAGAATATAAAAAGAAGAATCGTAAAGCCCCAAAGACTCGAACCTCCGTAACTGAAAAACGGCAAGGGGATGCCTATAACGGGGGTGAGGCCGATGACCATCCCGACATTAATAAATACATGAAAGAGTAGTATGCTCACAACGCTATAGCCGTAGACACGCCCAAAGGTCGTCTGCTGGCGTTCGCACAAATAAACTAATCGTAAGATTAAGATAAGAAACAGCAACAGGACGCCGGCCGATCCGATAAAGCCTTGCTCTTCGCCTACGGTGCAGAAAATAAAGTCTGTATCTTGCTCAGGCACATACTTTAGTTTGGTCTGAGTGCCGTTCATAAAGCCCTTGCCTTCAAAACCACCGGAACCAATAGCTATCTTACTTTGATGTACGTTGTAGCCTGCGCCGTTTAGGTCTTCTTCAAGGCCTAACAAGACTTTCACACGCGTTTGTTGGTGCGGCTCTAAGACGTTGTTGAGCACATAATCAGAAGAATAGAGAAAGGCCGTTGCGCCCAAAGTGAAGGTCGCAATGAGCGCATAGCTGTGTACTCTACTTCCTAAACCGATCCACGCTACGTAGCCGGCCATAAAGATGATGCCGATAAGTTGCACCCAAGAAATATCAAAGGGATAGACGAAGGCTGATATACCATAAGCCATCAACTGAACTAACAAGCCGCCCCCAAAAATACGCCACGTCAGCGATGGACGGCGACAATAGGTAGCTACTAAGCCTACGGTGCTTAGCCAGATAAGGAAAAGAACAACGGCTTGACCGACCATCGCCGTCGTTTGTGGTAATGTGATCTCAGAAAAGCGTATGCCAACTACGAAAATGACAACAGCGGCAACGGCTGTGAATAATATGCTTCCGGGCATTCCTTCGCGATATAGCACGAAGAAGAAAGCGAAATAGACTAAGGCTGATCCGGTCTCTTGCTGCATGACGATCAAAACCATGGGCAGCAAAATTAGGAGTATGGCTTTTGCAAAATTGCGCACGTTCTCAATGGTAAAACCATATTGATTCATGAGTTTGGCTAAAGCTAAGGCCGTAGCACACTTTGCAAACTCTGCGGGCTGCAAACTGACAGAACCTAAACTTATCCACGATCGCGAACCTTTTATATCTTTGGCTATAAAGGGCGTGACCAACAGCAGGACCATAAATGCGATGTATAAAAGGCCGGAAAGGGAGTCGAAATACTTATCGTCTAACATCAAGAGGAATGTTCCCAAGCCTATAGAGCAGGCTATCCAAACCAATTGCTTTCCGGAGCGAGTACTCCAGCTGAAGAAGTCGGTATCACCAATTTCGTGGCTCGCTCCACATATACTAAACCAACCACCAATCAAAAGGAGAAGGTATAAGAGTATTACTACCTTATCTGCCCGCAAGGCCGGGTTGCCTATACGTCTATCGTTCATAACCTCCATAATTGATTCGACGATGTTGGAAAACGTTGGCCTTCGCTGCCGATGAGGCTGACAAACGTCCATTTATAAACTGCTCCATAATCAGTGCACCCAAGGGTACGCCATAAGCGTCGCCAAAACCGCCATTCTCGACATAGACGGCCACCGCTATTTTCGGATTGTTCATAGGCGCAAAGCCCATAAAAGCAGAGTGGTCTTGTCCGCGGTTCTGGGCAGTACCGGTTTTTCCGCAAACCTCAATGCCGGGAATGTTTGCACCTCGGCAAGTACCGGCTAATACGGCACGCCGCATACCGGCTACGCAGTAGTCGTACCAATGGCTATCAACGCCGGTAAAATTGCGACGGTAGAACTTCGGATCCAAGCGCCCGTCTTGCACGCTCTTGACGACGTGGGGCGTATAGAAATAGCCGCGATTGGCAACCGTGGCGGCCAAATTGCAAATCTGCAAAGGCGTGGCAGTAACTTCACCCTGCCCAATCGCAATGGAAATAACGGTCAGGCCATTCCAAGCGCCATGATAGGCCTTATCATAATATTGCGCGTTGGGAATCATACCTCGCTTCTCGCCGGGTAAGTCGACACCCAATTTATAACCATATCCCATCTTCACCAAATGATCTTTCCAGCAGGTAAGTGCGCGCTGCACGGAGCCATATTTACGCTTCATGGATAAAAGTCGATAGAGATTCCAACAGAAATAGGAGTTGCAGGAAGTACCAATGGCCGGTACGAGGTTGATGGGGGATGCGTGTCCGTGACAACCAACGTGGAGACCTTTGTAATTGAAACCATGATGGCAAGGAAAGGCTACTTGCGGAGTGATGCTACCTTCTTGCAAGCCAATGAGGGCTTGCGTAATCTTAAAGGTTGAACCGGGAGGATACATACCCATAATGGCGCGGTTCAGCATCGGCTTCATCGGATCTTTATCCAGTATCATATGGTTACGGCCACGGTCGCGTCCAACCATAATCTGTGGGTTGTAAGTCGGCGAAGAGGCCATACAGATGATTTGGCCGGTAGAAGGCTCGATAGCTACGATCGCACCTAATTTGCCTTCTAATAAGCGTTCGGCTAATTGCTGCGTTTTTATGTCAATGCTCAGCGTAAGATTCTTGCCGGCCACGGGATGTTTATCATATTTGCCATTTAGGTAATGGCCTTTGGTTCGCCCGTGAACATCACGCAACATAATGCGCAAGCCTTTCTCGCCTCGCAGGATTTTTTCGTAAGAGCGCTCAACACCTAACTTGCCGATGTAATCGCCACTTGCATAATAAGGGTCGGCGTCTATTTCTTTCTGGTTCACTTCGCCGACATCGCCCAAGATGTGGGCGGCAAAAGAATCTGCATAACGACGTATGCTGCGCTTCTCTATGGAAAAGCCGTTGAAACGGAAAAGCTTTTCGCGAAAGAGGGAAAACTCGCGGGCCGGAATTTGCGTCATAAAGACCTGGGGCGTATAACGGGAATAGCCGGGATTCTTTTTCGGATCTTTTATTTCTTCGCAGCGTTGTTTGTAAAACTCCGGCGTGATTCCTATGGTACGACAAAAGTCAAGGGTATCTATACCGTGCTGCTCATTCATCGTCACCATAATATTATAGGATGGCTCATTGTAAACAAGCAATTCGCCATTGCGGGCGAATATCAAACCTCGCGATGGAAACAGGACATCTTTGCGAAAAGCATTGGAGTCGGCATTCTTCTTATAGTCGTCGCTAAACAATTGCAAGGTGAGCAGGCGAATCAGATAAATAAGAATGATGCCGACGGCTACGCCGCCAATCACAAACTTCCGGTTACTATAATTTTTGTAGACTTTCAAAACAAACGGTGAGTCTTTATTTTTCGTTTCGAATACGCTCCATTGCCGCTACAATCAGCAGAGTAAGGATTGTGCTTCCGCCTATGCTCATCAAAAGGTATTGCCAATTGAAAAAACTAAAGGCTTCTATGCCGAAGAAAAGCGTACAATTGAGTAAAGAGGCCGCAAAGGCATAACGCAAGAATG
>JABZGO010000202.1:0-3210 GCA_015259305.1 Alloprevotella tannerae
ATCCTTTTCTTCGATGGCGACCAACTTCTCGCGCACCAACTTGAAATTGTTCAAAAAATTTCGCTTGCGCTGTGCGTTTTTGCTCGTCACATCGGCCTCACACAAGAGCATTAAGTCGTCAA
This sequence comes from Alloprevotella tannerae, assembly GCA_015259305.1. Lineage (GTDB taxonomy): Bacteria > Bacteroidota > Bacteroidia > Bacteroidales > Bacteroidaceae > Alloprevotella > Alloprevotella tannerae_B. Next base: position 123 of record JABZGO010000202.1, read on the forward strand.
TATCATCTCCGGCATCAAAAAGCAAGCGGCGCACTGCACTGTCCGTGACAATGTCGTCGGCAATAACGATGGGCCGCATGTGTAAGCCAACCATTTTCTTGACGTATTTCATACGTTCGTCGAGCGGAAGTTTGAGTCGGCGAAAAAGAGCCGGTGTCATCTTTTCCCCTACGAAGTTGTGGTTGTGGAAAGTCCAACCCACGGCAGGCTCCCATCGCTTGGTCTTCGCTTTACCTATATCGTGGAGCAAGGCAGCCCAGCGCAGCCAGACGTTATCCGTGCGTCGCGCCACGTTGTCCAAGACTTCGAGCGTATGGTAGAAGTTGTTTTTGTGTGATTTTCCATTGCGCGTCTCGACATTGTCCAATGCGCTCAATTCGGGCAGGATGATCGGGAGCAAACCGCTGCGTTGCAGTTCGACAAAACCGATGGAAGGCAAAGGAGCACGCATGATTTTGTTCAGTTCTTCGATGATTCGCTCGCCGCTGATGATGCTTAAGCGCTCGGCATTGCGCTCCAAGGCAGCAAAAGTTTCATCGTCGATGCGAAAATTGAGTTGCGTGGCGAAGCGCACACAACGCATCATACGCAGCGGGTCGTCGGAGAAAGTAATATCCGGATCAGTGGGCGTGCGCAACAAGCCGTCTTCCAAATCCCACAAGCCATCAAAAGGATCGACCAGTTCGCCATAGCGGGCAGCATTGAGGCAGATGGCCAAGGCATTGATCGTAAAATCGCGACGCATTTGATCGTCTTCGAGTGTTCCGTCTTCTACGATTGGTTTACGCGAGTCGTGACTGTAACTTTCGCGGCGTGCGCCGACAAATTCTATTTCTTGGTGATGATATTTCACTTGTGCTGTCCCGAAATTTTTGAAGACAGAAAGGTGAGCTGCGCGCCCCAAACGCTTCGTCAAGGCTTCGGCCATTGCGATTCCGGAACCGACGACCACAATATCAATATCATTTGTTGGGCGTTCGAGGAAAAGGTCGCGCACATAGCCACCTACGACGTAGCACTCGAGCTGTAGCTTATCGGCCGTTTGCGCTAATTCTCTGAAAAGCGGCTCACGATCGAGCAGTTGTATGATATCGGTTGGGGTTAAATGTCTCATTCAATTTTGTTTTACGACTGCAAAATTAGGATTTCAATACGCAGTGGGCAAGAAAAAACGTGTCAAAGCGCCAAGACGCTGAGACACGATTAAACATTCTTATCTTCCATACCATATTATATATAGTATGGCGATGCATCTCCATAGGTTACTTCAATAGAACGAGAATCTCTTTGTCGCTTTCAGTAACTTCAATCTTGTCTTCGCGAAGTAGCCAACCGAGACCAAGGTAAAGATCCTTGTCGGCGCGAACTTTAATCAGTTTTTTTAGTTCTTTACCCGTGAGCTTACCATTCTCATTCAAGGCCACCCAAATTTTGCCGGCTAATTCTCCTACTTTTTCAGTAAACATAAGTCTAATCTTTATACTATTACAGAACTTGCATCTCTTGGCTTCTGACACGGCTTGAAGATTTTGATACTTTCGGTCGCATCTTCTTGCTCGTCAGAGTCGATCTCTTTTTGCAAAAGTAGGTTTTTCAACCTTTCCTTGCTAATCTTCTGAAAAGAAAAGCGCTTACAAACGCTCTTTTTTATATCAAATATAGAATAAATGGGCTATTTCTTGTAAATTTGCAAACCATATCTTACGATTTATTTATGCTTTCTATCCTTATTCCAACTTATAATTGCGATTGCTCCACCTTGGCTAGTGACTTAGTGCATCAGGGGTTGGAATTGATGGAAAACACAAAGGAGGGCTTTGATTTTGAAATAATCGTCCTCGATGACTGCTCAACATTTGAGCCGCTCAAGGCTGTGGCTGAGAAGGTTAATGCGCTTCCTCATTGTCGCTGGGTAAGGGCTGAACGCAACTGTGGGCCGGCTGCATCGCGCAATCATTTGATTGATTTGGCGCGTTTTCCGTATCTCTTATTTATAGATAGCGATGCGCAAGTGTGTACGGCGGATTTCTTGGCGCGTTATTGGGATGTGCGCGATCAGGCGAAGGTCGTTTGCGGCCGCCTCTACACGCCTTCCGGTCCTGCGCCTGAAGGGCACGAATTGCGTAGCCGCTATGAACTATCGGCGGAAAGGCTTCGGCCGGCCGATGTGCGTCAAAGGCAGCCGTATCGCTTCTTCACGATGTTTAATGCGATGTTTGCGCGAGAGGTTTTCGATGCGGTGCGCTTCGATCCGCGCTGTACGGATTATGGTTATGAAGATGCGCTTTTGGGATTGGAACTTCGATCCGCGCATTTTTCGATTCTGCATATCGACAATCCACTTATACACACCGGTATTGATTCGAACGAAAGTTTTCTGAAGAAAACGGAGACGGCATTACGTACACTCAGCAAATTAGGTGAGCCGATGCAAAGCGAAAGTGGGCCATCACGCCTCTATCGTCGAGCAAAAAGGTTCGGTTTGAGCAGTTTGCTGCGTTGGACATTGGGTTTTTGGAGCCGCTATATGCGCCATTACTTACTAACAAGCAAGCGCCCCTCGCTGTTTGTCTTCTCTCTCTATAAATTATGGTACTACGCCGATTTGCAAAAGTCAGAGCGTAAGGCTACCAAGCCGAACGGCGGCGGAAATTGATCAGCACGGGAGCTTCTTCTTGCTTAGGAAGCGGCTGTGATTGTTTGTTGTTCTTCTTTTTGCGTAGCTTCAAGAGGTCTCTAAAATCGATAAAGTCGCGCTGTAGTAACAGGCCAACGCCCTGCGTCGTCAGCGAGGACTTGGTATAGTAGCGATCGTTGGTTTCGCTATAGGCTTTCAAACTTACGCCTCCTCCGGGCGTCAGCAAATAACGCAGATCAAAGTCGCCTATAAAGTTTGTATTGTTGATTGGCTTATCGCGATAGCCAAAATTTCCATTGATGATAAGCCGATTATTTAATAGACGGCCGCTTAACAATCCTTCGACTTCCATATCTTTCCAGCCAACAAGGCCCGTCTGAACATTGGCGCCAAAAGACCAGTTCGAATTACCTATTGCATTTTGCAACCCGTTGTTCAATTGGTCACTTA
>JABZGO010000202.1:3220-3515 GCA_015259305.1 Alloprevotella tannerae
CCGTACTCTGCGCTTGTCTAGCTCCTGCGTTTGTCTGATCATAATCGTAGGTATAAAAGCGCCCAATGCTTAGCAAATATAGTACCTGCATATTCATATCTTCTTCTGAACTGATCAGATTTCGCACCATCTGCTTCTCATCTTCGTTAACCGTGGGCAAATCGAGGTCAAAAGAAACTTGCGGGCTGCCGGCTTTACCCTTAATGTTTAGCAAACAATTGACGCGCACCGTATTTCGACTGAAGTTGTTGCCAATATTTAAATCGCTTAGCGAGGCAGATTTCACCGTATATAC
>JABZGO010000203.1 GCA_015259305.1 Alloprevotella tannerae
CATATATATATGCGTAAGCCGCTCAATCATTTGCCGCGCAAGCGACAAAGGAGGTAGACAAACCACAAGCGGGGAAGTAGGCGTAGGCGCTCGAGGAAGCCATCTGTTTCGCGGACAACTTTGATATTATCATAGAGGCCCTTGGAACGTTGACGATTCGAGATGCCGCTTGTATCGAAGAGCGCAATGGGGATGTCGACGTAGGCAAACTTCTTACCTTGATGGCCTAATAGTTTGAAAAACTTAAAGTCGGCTGAGAAGGGATGGGTGATGTCAAAGGGAGTCGCGCGTAAACATTCGATGCGGACAAGCGAACTTTGATGGCAAAAACACATACGATGAGCGTTCTTAAAGGGATGTGCACGCGACACCGTAGGCGCACCATCGGCAGCAGCTTTTAAGACGTCGCCATAAATCACATCCGCCGTGCGGGGCGTAGAGAATATGCGCTGCAAGACGTCAGCAGCAGCAAAGCAATCGCCGGCATTCATAAAGATCACCCATTCTCCTGAAGCGCGAGCCGCGCCCTTGTTCATCGCATCATAAATGCCTTTATCCGGCTCCGACCACCACTGTAAAGGGGCTTGCAGAGAAGAAAGATAAGCAGGCGTACCATCAGTGGAGGCACCGTCAATGATGAGATACTCAAGCGGTGCATAGGCTTGCTGCAAGACATTCTCAACGGTATGGCGCAGCAAAGGCAAAGCATTGCGGCAAACGGTGATCACCGTAACTTTAGGAAGGCGATTCATAGACGGAAATTGCGCTGATCCTTGTACTCGCGATAGGGCTGATTATAGTCTAAATAATAGAAATTGTGCTGACGCTGCTGATTGGCCGCAGGGATCTGCATATAATCGCCGTATTTCTGCGTCAAGTAGCGGTCGCATTGCGCTACGCCTTTTAATTCGTGTCCTTCAAAGCTAACGGGTGTAGGCTCTCCGAGTAGCGATTTATCAAAAACGCCTTTCAAGCCATCATCATAATCGGCCACGAGTTGGGCATCTTCATAGTTGTATTTCAACATCAATCGTCGAAGCTTCTGCTGCACGCCTTCGTGGGTAAAGCATTTACGACACAAAAGCGGTAACCAACTGCTCGGACCTCGCCCGTGCTTGTAGGGGTCGCGATGGAGAAAGTAGACAATGCGTTTGTAAAACTCGAAACGCATAAAATGCAGGCGCCGCCGCCAAGCGCTTTGCGGCACGCCATCAATGGGAAACACATCTATATATATACCGCTCAGGTAAGCATAATGTGCGCGCTCGATCAAAGTGGTACTGCTATCGATAATCTTTCCGAAGCTACCCGGATACTGCTCATTCGTCTCGGCCGACATCGCTTCGTAAGGCGCCGGCAGCCATTCTTTGGCGTGCGCCATCAAAACATCATAATCCGCACGCGGCATACAAATGTCCACATCGTCGTCCCAAGGAATAAAACCTTTGTGGCGTATAGCTCCAAGCAAAGTACCTGCCCAAAGATAATAGCGCAAGCCGTGCTCGCGGCACACTTTATCTACAGCCAGGAGAACCTCCAAGATGCGTAATTGCAAGGGACGTATTTCGTAAGCAGGCATAGTCGTCGATAAATTATAAGTGCCGTTTAAGCCTCTTGCTGATCGCCTTTCCTGTCAGCATCATAAGCGTGCTTGGGATAATCAATGGTATAATGCAAGCCGCGCGATTCTTTGCGCTCGATGGCTTGTCGCGTAATGAGATAGCCTACATTGATCATATTTCTCAATTGGCAGATGTCGGGCGTAGCCTTCACGCGCTTAAACAACTCTTCGGTCTCTTCGTAAAGCAGATCCAAGCGCGTCCAAGCCCTTTTCAAGCGCAAATCGCTGCGAACAATGCCGACATAATTGGACATTACCTGCCCCACTTCGCGCACATCTTGCGCAATCAATACCTGCTCTTCGTTGGTCATCGTCCCCTCATCGTTCCATTCGGGCACACTTTCATTAAATGTATATTCGTCGATATGGGCTATCGTATGTTCCGCCGCCTTTTCTGCATAGACTACGGCTTCAATCAGCGAATTGCTGGCCAACCTATTGCCGCCGTGCAGGCCCGTGCAAGCACATTCACCAATCGCATACAAACGATTGATCGAAGAGCGCGCATCCAAGTCGACCTTGATGCCGCCGCAAAGGTAGTGTGCACAAGGCGCAACGGGAATATACTCCTTGGTAATGTCTATACCGATCGACAAACATTTGGCATAGATGTTTGGAAAGTGATGTTTCGTCTCTTCCGGATCTTTATGCGTAACGTCTAAGCATACGTGGTCTATGCCGCGATTCTTCATTTCCCGATCAATCGCACGGGCCACGATGTCGCGCGGAGCAAGACTCAAGCGCTCATCATATTTCTGCATAAACTCCTCGCCGTTGGGCAAGCGCAGGATACCGCCGTAACCGCGCATAGCTTCCGTTATCAAGAAAGCCGGATGCGTTTCTTTCGGATGATAGAGCGCCGTCGGGTGAAACTGCACAAACTCCATATCCTTTACCGTCGCCTTAGCGCGATAAGCCATCGCAATGCCGTCACCCGTGGCAATATTCGGGTTGGTGGTAGAAGCATAAACCGCACCTACGCCGCCGGTGGCAATGACCGTGACGCGCGAAAGCAGCGTATCTATTCGCTTTGTTTCCGGATTGTAAACATAGGCCCCGTAACATTCAATGTTAGGCGTTCTTCTCGTCACATCAACGCCCAAATGATGTTGCGTAATGATCTCTACGGCAAAATGGTGATCCATTACCGTGATGTTAGGCGAACGGCGCACGGCCTCAATTAAGCCTCGTTGTATCTCATAGCCCGTATCATCGGCGTGGTGTAAGATTCTAAATTCAGAATGTCCGCCTTCCCGGTGCAAATCAAATTCGCCGTCGGCTTTTTTATCAAAGTGTACGCCCCAACTTACCAATCTGCAAATGCCCTCGGGCGCACGTTCAATCACCTGCCGAACGGCTTTCGGATCACTGATATAGTCGCCGGCCACCATCGTATCGTGAATATGCTTCTCAAAGTTGTCCACAATGCGATTCGTCACGGAAGCTACGCCGCCTTGCGCTTTCGAAGTGTTGGCTTCTTCAATACTTGTTTTACAGACAAGCCCTACTGTTCCTTTTCCTGAAGCAGCCACTTGCAATGCATAACTCATTCCGGCCACGCCGGAACCTATTACCAAGAAATCGAATTTGCGAATCATTACGCTTACTTTTAACCGATTCGGGCTTGTTTCTATTTTGCCCGGCCTATGTTTTGACAATGTGCAAGCAAAAGTAGTACTTGCCACCCGCACCACAAAGGAAAGCGTAGAAAATCATCAGTTATAGTTGCCCATCAATACCATTTACCTTTTCCGAATCAAGGTTAAGCCATCGCGAAGGGGTAAGATGACGGTTTCGACACGCTCATCGTGCGCCACGCGACGATTAAATTCGCGTATGCCCTTTGTTTGCGGATCATCATCATAGGCCGGATCGATCACGTGTCCGTCCCAG
>JABZGO010000204.1 GCA_015259305.1 Alloprevotella tannerae
TCGAAGTTGTGCCCACGAAGGGGAAGGTGGCGGCGGCTGATGATCCGCATCTGGATGCCATCCGTAAAGATCCGGCTGTGGCCGCCTTTTCGGCCACGCTCGAAGATGATGCCCTGATTCTCTTCAAAGGGCGTCCGACGGTCATTCGCCTAAAAGGCATCGATGAGCGCTATGCTGACGTTACGGGCATTCGGCAAATTCTCTACGGCAAGGGAGATTTTGAACTTCAGCGCGCCAATCTCAATTACGGCGTCCCCGGTTTCGGTCTGGCCAATTCGCTTGGCGGACTCAATTTCGGCGAGGTGGAGATCTGTGTCCCGCGCAAGGGCGAGCAAATCAACCTGCTGAATCCCGCCGAAAACATTAACGTCGGCACCCTTCAGAGTTCGAACCTCTGCTTCCAAGTTTACCAGTCAAAATACGACAACAATTACATGCTTTGTCCCCTCTCCTTTGCGCAGACGCTTTTTGAGAAGCAAGGCTGTATCTCCGGTTTGGAACTCAAATTGAAGTCGGGAGCAGACGAGACTGATGTCAAAGAACGACTGCAAAAGTTGGCCGGCTCATCATTCAAAGTAATGGACCGCTACGAGCAGCAAGAGGGCACTTTCAACGTTATGAAGATCGAGAAACTCTTTGCCTTCTTCTTCCTGACCTTCATTGCCCTCGTGGCCTGCTTCAATATTATCGGTAGTCTCTCGATGCTGATTATCGACAAGCGCGATGACGTGGCCACGCTTCGCCATCTTGGCGCAACGGATAAAGATGTTTTGCGCATCTTCCTTTTTGAGGGTCGACTCATTACGGTGCTCGGCGCGCTCATCGGCCTGCTTTTAGGATTGTTGCTCTGTTTCTTACAGCAAGAATACGGTTTGCTGCGTCTCGGTACAACGGCCGGCAGCTTCATCGTCGATGCCTATCCCGTCAGCGTGAGCGCTGAAGACATTTTGGTGATCTTTTTCACCGTCATCGCCGTAGGTTTTCTCTCTGTGCGCTATCCCGTGCGCTATCTCGGCAAGCGTTTGCTTCGCAGTGGGCAAGCGTCTTAAAGGCGAGGGACCAACAACTGATCCTTACATCCTGTTTTCTGCGTAAAACGGCACTGAACGTAGCCGCTTTACTTTTTGATGTGTATGCTTCCACCCTTTTTCTTCTCGATTTAGTTTGGCAGAAAGAGCCGCAAGGCTTATGCTTTATCGACCTGTCTGTCGATTTTGGAGATACTTTCACCCATTAAAAAACGCGCAAAGCAGGCCGGCGACGGGCCGCTTCCAGGCTTTTACCTTTGCGCTCACGATGAAAAGCACTTACGCTCGTGAGCGCAGACCTTTTTTATCACGAGCGCAGACCTTTTTTATCACGATGAAAAACCTCAGAAGTGAGAACGAGGTACCCCATCGTGCAACGGGGCGCATGACCTTTTCGGGTTTTGCGTGGATACATAATGCGTGCTGTTGACTCCCCAAAAAGAAAGCCGCTACGACCTGCGAAGCATCCGGCGCGCGGGGCGGACATTGCGCAAAACGTCCGGCGATAGGCGGAAGCAGCGTGGAGAGGCCTGCGCAGACCGATGGCGCTTGCAGGGCGCGAAATAGGCCGGGCGATAGTCGAGATGCAAAAAAACTCCGCGCCCGCCCAAAGAGAATGGGCAAGCGCGGAGACATCAAAATAATGAAAAAGAAATTGCTTAATCTTCGATCAAGTCGTGGCCGGTCATTTCCTTGGGCTGCGGCAGGCCAAGTATGTGCAAGATGCTCGGCGCTACATCGGCTAAGACGCCATCTTTCACCTTCGCACCCTTATTTGCCGTGACGTAAATGAAAGGCACGGGGTTGAGCGAGTGGGCCGTATTGGGCGAGCCGTCCGGATTGATTGCGTTGTCGGCGTTGCCGTGGTCAGCGATGATAATCGTCTCGTAGTCGGTTTCGTTGGCAGCCGTCACGACCTCATTCACGCACTGGTCGATGGCTTTCACGGCCTTCTCGATGGCTTCGTAGACGCCCGTGTGACCGACCATATCGCCGTTGGCAAAGTTGACAACGATGAAGTCGTATTTGTTTGTGCGGATGGCTTCGACAAGCTTATCTTTTACCTCGAAAGCACTCATTTCGGGCTTCAAATCGTAGGTTGCTACTTTCGGAGAGGCTACGAGTATGCGGTCTTCACCTTCATAGGGCGTTTCGCGTCCGCCATTGAAGAAGAACGTGACGTGGGCATATTTCTCCGTCTCGGCCGTGTGGAGCTGCTTCAAGCCCTGGCTGCTCAGATATTCGCCGAGCGTATTTTGTACGTTCTCTTTGGGGAAGAGAATGTGGACGCCTTTGAACGATGCATCGTAGGGCGTCATGCAATAAAATTGCAGTCCCGGTATGGTTTGCATACCTTCTTCGGGCATATCTTGCTGCGTGAGGACGGTGGTCAACTCCTTGGCGCGGTCGTTGCGATAATTGAAGAAAATAACGACATCGTTGGGCTTGATGCGCCCATCGACCTTGGCGTTAACCAAGGGTTCCATAAACTCATCCGTGTCCTTGTTTTCCTCCGTCGAGCGGTCGTAGCAGCCTTGCACAGCTGCCACCATGTCCGTTTCCCGACGTCCTTCGCCGTTGACGAGGTTGTCGTAAGCGATCTTCAATCTGTTCCAGCGCTTATCGCGGTCCATCGCGTAGAAACGGCCGATGATCGTAGCCACGGGTGCGCCCTGCTTGTCGCATTCCTTTTCGAGTTTTTCGATAAAGCCTTTTCCGCTGCGCGGATCCGTATCGCGGCCGTCCATAAAGCAGTGGACGTAAGTTTTATCACCGACGCCGTAAGTGCCGGCTATGTCGATGAGCTTGAATAAGTGGGACAATTCGGAATGGACACCGCCGTTAGAGACGAGTCCCATAATATGTAGTCCGCAGCCTTTCTCTTTTGCGTATTGATAAGCCGAAACGATTTCTTTGTTTTCAAGAATGGAGCCGTCGGCAATTGCACGATTGATCTTCACAAGGTCTTGGAAGACGATGCGGCCTGCGCCTATGTTTAAATGGCCCACCTCCGAGTTGCCCATTTGTCCGTCGGGAAGTCCGACGTTTTCACCACTTGCTAACAAATGACTGTGAGGATACTCCGCGTTAAGTTTGTCGAGGAAAGGCGTCGGCGTGTTGTAGATCACATCGCCCTTGCCTTTGTTGCCAATTCCCCAACCATCGAGAATCATTAACAATGCTTTTTTGCGTACCATATCGTTGTCGTATTTTGATTTCTTGTTTTATTTGTCGGCGAATATACTGTAAAAACGGCATAAAAAGAAGCGGGCATCTGCAAAAGTGTCTCCGAGGTTTGCCTTTTGTCTTTTTAAGCCACATAGTGCGTGGTGAAGTTGACAAAATAGAAGTTGCCGCAATTGAAAATCAGACGGAAAGCGCCGCTCGTGGTGACTGAAAAATACGAACAGCGTACCAGCTGCGGCGATTATTGACGCAAGGGGTACGCTGAGGGGAATTGGTCGAAGTCTGCCGGGGTATTGTGC
>JABZGO010000205.1 GCA_015259305.1 Alloprevotella tannerae
ATCTATTGTCATTGCTATACGTTTTCTTATGTTATCACAGAGCTTGCCGGTTTATTTCCTGCGGTGATTATATTGGCGGCGGGAGATAAGATTTGGCATTTCATTTCTATACTCATTCAGTCTAGCAAACAATAGGCATTCACTATCAATGCCCATTGCCTCGCTTGTTATAGAGAGGGACACGATTTCAAGGTCGCTAAATCTTGGAACGACACCTCGACGAGGAATATTGCCTTGAGCATTTACCAAGTCTTTTGAGAAAAACTTGCACACATCAAGGATTTTACGAAATTATCACACAAGTTGTACATACGGATTATTAAACTTAGCGTGTTGGTTATTACTAGGTTACAAATAATTTCTTGCAGGTGCAACTTTTCTTTTATATCAATTTTAATTCCGCCAACGTGTGGATAATATATTCTTAATGTCGCAAATATGAATGTCTTCGTAGACCGCTTTCTGTGCCATTTCCATAATATTATTGTTAAAAACTTTTCCTTGTGTTGATGCTGCTCAGGTATATAAATGCCGCAGGTTATTACATCTCTTTCTTATCACGATAAAAAAGACGTATTCTCAAGATGATAAAAGCTTATGTTCGTGAGAAAAATACTTTACGCTTGTAATGATAAACCCTATGACTCGAAAATCCGTAAAAAGAGTGAGGACTTTGTAGCTCACTGCGCAAAACTTCGTAACTCCATGTCTTCCTTGTAAGTGTATAATAATGTGGTTCGGTATGGTGTAAAATTCATTAAGAAAGCGAGACTCTATTTTTAGAGTCTCGCTTTCTTAATTTTGAAGATTTTCTGCTACATCAAAATCCCTGAGATTAATAGTTTACCGCAAGAATTTCAAAGTAAGATTGTGGGTGGGCGCAGACAGGACATTTTTCAGGCGCCTTCTTGCCAATTACGATGTGGCCACAATTAGAGCATTGCCAAACGCAGTCGCCTTCACGAGAGAAGACGATGCTATCTTCTATATTCTTCAGCAATTTACGATAGCGCTCCTCATGTGCTTTTTCAATTTTAGCCACCATTTCAAACTTCGCTGCAATTTCCGTAAAGCCTTCTTCACGTGCAATTTTAGCAAAGCTGGGGTACATGTCTGTCCACTCGTGGTTTTCTCCGGTTGCTGCATCTTTTAAATTAGCTTCAGTAGCAGGAATCTCTCCGCCTTGAAGATATTTAAACCATATTTTACCATGCTCTTTCTCGTTACGCGCTGTTTCTTCAAAGATATTAGCCATTTGTACGTAGCCATCTTTCTTTGCACGAGAAGCGTAAAATAAATACTTTGTGTGAGCTTGTGATTCACCTGCATAAGCTGCTTTTAAACACTCTTCAGTTCTAGTTCCTTTTAAATCCTTCATAATGTGTCGTGTTATGTTCTATAATCAATGCAAAGTTAGTCCTTTTCAACAAAATACACACCTAAAAAAACAGAATATTCAAATTGTCGAAAAATAAAATTGTAAGCTGCTGCAAAAATCTAAACTTTTATCTATCTTCGCTGTGGATTTAGAAAATGGGACTTTTATGAAGGACGCACACAATTTTGTGACTATCGCAAATTTATCAAAGGAGAAGCTACGCTATCTGATTGAGATGGCCGCTGAATTTGAAAAACATCCTAATCGTGAAATTCTTAAAGGCAAGATTATTGCCACACTCTTTTTTGAACCGTCCACTAGAACCCGCTTATCTTTTGAAACAGCAGCCAATAGACTTGGCGCAAAAGTAATCGGATTTACAGATCCGAAAGTTACAAGTTCTACGAAAGGTGAGACCCTAAAAGATACGATTATGATGGTATCAAATTATGCTGATGTCATTATAATGCGCCATTATTTGGAAGGAGCTGCAAAATATGCGAGTGAAATATCTCCGGTACCCATAATTAATGCTGGAGATGGCGCACATCAACATCCTTCGCAAACGATGTTGGATCTGTATTCTATATATAAGACCCAGGGAACGCTTGAGAACCTAACGATAACGCTTGTGGGTGATCTAAAATATGGAAGAACCGTACATTCACTATTAATGGCAATGCGCCATTTTAATCCTTCCTTTCGTTTTATAGCACCCAAAGAGCTTGCAATGCCAGCTGAATACAAACAATATTGTAAAGAACAGGGCATTCGATACGTTGAAACGGAGAATCTTAGCGAAGAGACAATAGCTGATTCTGATATATTGTATATGACGCGTGTACAACGTGAGCGTTTTACAGATCTGATGGAATATGAAAGGGTGAAAGATATTTATATCTTGAAAAAATCGATGCTTACAAAAGCTAAGCCTAGTCTCAAGATCTTACATCCTCTGCCGCGTGTTAATGAAATATCTACGGATGTTGATGATACTCCACAAGCCTATTATTTTCAGCAAGCCGGCAATGGGCTGTTTGCTCGTGAGGCTATTATCTGCGATGTGTTGGGGATAGACCTTGATTCGTTGAAGTCGGATCAGACAATTCTTTATTGATAGAAAGTAGCACACAAATAGACAACAATGAAAAAGGAACTACAAGTAGCAGCTTTAGAAAATGGAACTGTGATAGATCATATTCCCAATGATAGATTGTCAGAGGTTGTTCGGCTATTGTGTCTGGAAACCATAAAGGACTCTTCTATAATGATTGGTTATAATTTGGATAGCCATAAGATGGGGAGAAAGAGTCTGATAAAAATATCTGACCATTACTTCTCTGATGAAGAATTAAATCAATTGTCTGTTATAGCACCTCATATGTCTCTTTCCATTATCCGGAATTTTGAAGTTGCGGAGAAGAGACAAGTAGAATTACCCAAGGAGCTAGTTGGCATTGTCAAATGTCCAAATCCTAAGTGCATAACAAACAATGAACCGATGCAAACAATGTTTCATTCAATTAAGGCGTCTAAAACGATCTTGCAATGTCATTATTGTGAGAAAGAGATTGATGTAGATGAAGCAAAGTTCTGTTGATATATAAGCAAAATAAATTGTAATACATACTCTAAACACTAAAGTAACTATGCAAAAAGATGCAGAAATCTTCAGATTGATTGAAGAAGAACACCAAAGACAATTACGTGGTATTGAGCTGATCGCGTCAGAAAACTTCGTTAGTGATGATGTGATGAAAGCAATGGGTTCTTGGCTTACCAATAAGTATGCTGAGGGTTATCCCGGCCATCGTTATTACGGCGGTTGTCAAATCGTAGACCAAACGGAGAATTTAGCTATTGAAAGAATTAAAAAGCTTTACAATGCTGAATACGCAAATGTGCAGCCTCACTCAGGTGCTCAAGCTAATGCAGCTGTCTTATTGGCTGTTTTGAAGCCGGGTGATACGTTTATGGGCCTTAACTTGGACCATGGCGGCCACCTTTCTCACGGCTCACTCGTAAATACTTCCGGTATTCTTTATCATCCGGTAGGGTATAACTTAAATCGTGAGACAGGCCGAGTGGATTATGATGAAATGGAGGCTTTGGCTAAGCAACACAAGCCGAAATT
>JABZGO010000206.1 GCA_015259305.1 Alloprevotella tannerae
AACACCACGGCTGCGGCATAGACGCTGCCGGCCAAGCATCCGCGCCCGGCTTCGTCGCATCCGGCTTCCGGCCGCTGCGTACTGTAATGCGCTAAGAGCATACTTTAGATCACGACAGCAGTACCGCTGGCCGTAACCATCAACATAGAGCCGTTTGCGCCTACTGTTTCGTAGTCCAAATCAATACCTATGACGGCGTTAGCGCCCATTGCGGTTGCGCGCTCTTGCAATTCTTGCAGCGCAGTGTCCTTTGCTTTTTTCAAAACCTCTTCGTAAGAGGACGAGCGCCCGCCGAAGAAGTCGCGAAGTCCGGCCATAATATCGCGGAACACGTTCGCGCCGATAATCGTTTCAGATGCGACAACGCCAAGATACTGCTTGACGGGATAACCTTCGATTGTAGGAGTTGTTGTAAGTATCATAATGATTTAAAACATTGTTACGACGCGCTTAAGTCCGGCGACTAAGGCGTCAATTTCTTCCTTTGTTGAATACAGGCCAAAAGATGCACGACACATTCCCTCGACGCCATAACGCTGCATCAAAGGTTGCGCACAATGGTGTCCGGTTCGGATGGCGATACCCAAACGATCGAGCAACGTGCCCAAGTCTAAATGATGTATCTCTCCGACATTGAAAGCCACGACTGCGTCTTTTTCCGCCGTAGTGCCATAAAAAGTCATTCCGGGTATGGTGCGCATTTGCTCCATCGCGTAAATCGTGAGCTCACGTTCGTGTTGCGCGATATTATCTAAGCCCAAATGCGTCACATAATCCAAAGCCACGCCCAAAGCGTGCGAACCTACGTAATCGGGCGTACCGGCTTCAAACTTGTAGGGCAAGCGCTCGTAAGTCGTATGTTCAAACGTGACGCGCGCAATCATTTCTCCGCCGCCTTGGTACGGAGGCATTTTTTCCAGCAAGGCTTCGCGGCCGTACAAGACGCCGATGCCGGTCGGCCCGTACACTTTATGGCCGGAGAAAACATAGAAATCGCAATCCAAGTCCTGCACGTTGACGGCAAAATGTGGCGCACTCTGCGCCCCATCCACCAACATCAAGGCGCCGTGGGCGTGAGCTATTTCCGCCATACGCTTGACGGGGTTCACCGTACCCAAGACGTTGCTCACGTGCATCACACTAACGAGTCGCGTCTGCGGAGTAAAGAGCGCTTCATACGCATCCATATCCAAGGCGCCCGCATCGTCGGTGATCGGGATCACTTTTAATTTTATTCCGATCTTATCTCGCAGCAACTGCCAAGGCACAATGTTGGAGTGATGCTCCATTTCGGAGATGATTACCTCGTCGCCGGCTTTCAGGAAGGCTTGCCCGTAAGCCGTCGCCACAAGATTGATACTCTCCGTAGTGCCGCGTGTGAAAATAATCTCCGACGTACTGCCCGCATTGATAAAGCGGCGCACCGTCTCGCGTGCATTTTCGTGCAGCGTAGTCGCTTCCTGCGACAAGAAGTGTACGCCGCGGTGCACGTTGGCATTGACCGAGCAATACTCATCTGCGATGGCATCGATCACGGCCTTAGGTTTCTGCGTCGTAGCCGCATTATCAAGATAGACCAACGGGCGTCCGTAGACCTCGCGCGCCAGAATCGGGAAATCTTGTCTGATTATTTGAATATCGTACATCGCTTTTGTTCTCCTATTTTCTACAATAATCAACCATTCGGCAACCTTTGCAATGAATAGAGTTGCCGCGGAAGCGCTGCTCTATCAGATACGAGAGGCGATCTCGCAATGTTTCCATCTTAATGCGCTGCAATACGTCGTTAATAAAGGCGTGTTGGAGCAGGAGGCTCGCTTCTTTTTCCGGCACGCCCCGTTGCTGCATATAAAACAAGGCGTTTGCATCGAGTTTGCCCACGGTTGAGCCGTGGTTACATTTGACATCGTCCGCGTAGATCTCAAGCATCGGTTGTGCAAAGGCCCGTGCGTGCCGGCTGACGCAAAGATTATCGTTCGTCTGTTGTGATTGCGTATGCTGCGCGCCGGGTTCTACGAGCACCTTTCCCACAAAGGCGCCGACAGCATTGTCATCGAGCACATATTTGTAAAGCATATCACTCGTACAACCTTCGCCAATGTGGTCAATCAGCAAGTTGTTGTCGACGCGCTCCTTACCGTCAGCCACGACGGCCCCGTAGGTATTCACTTCAGCCTGTTCGCCATTGAGGCGGACGTTGACCGTATTGCGCGAGATGCCATTGTGGAGCGTCACACTGCTATAGGTCACCTTACTCTTCGAAGCCTGTTCGATATAGACGTTGCAAAAGCGCGTATTGACTACATCGGTCTCTTCTACGGCGTATATATCGAGCGCGGCGCCTTGTGCGGCGAAGACTTCGACTACTTCCGTCGTCAGGTAATGGCGTCCTTCGAGTGCGTGGTCGCAGAAGAGCACCGTAGCCTTTGCATTTTCTTCGAGCACGATCAAGACGCGCCGATTCGACATAAAGTCGATCGTCGAAGCCGACACGTTTACGATCTGCACCGCCCGTTCTGCCTCTACGTCCGACGGAATATAAATCAGCCAACCATCTTGTGCGAGGAGCGTATTGAGCGTCGTCACGCCATCATAGCTTCTTCCCGCCGCTTGATGATAGAATTTTTCGAGCAATTCGGGGCGCTGAGCAGCCACATTCACCAGCGAATCGACGATGATGCCTTGCGGCAAAGTTGCCGAATCAGGAGATGCGGGCGCCACGGTATCGTTCACCACATAATAATTCCACGCTCCGAGTCGCTCCACCGTGCAGCGATACGTATCATACGGATCAATCTTCAGCGGGATTCGCTTCAGATTCAAGCCGAAGTCGGGCGCGAAGGCCGCCTCCACATCTGTATATTTATAGCGCTCGACCTTCGCCGCCGGCAGTCCGTTAGCCGCCAGCAGTGCAGCAGCTTCTTCGCGCCGATTATTCATCGGGGCGCACGAGCCGGCGCAGATCAGCTCCTTCTGCTGCTCATAGAGCGACAAGTATTGTTTTTCGCTCGCCATAATCAAGCCTCCTTCAGACTTTCAAGTATCCATTCGAAGCCGCGGTCTTCAATCTCGTAGCCCAACTCGGCCGTACCGTCGCGCACGATGCGTCCACCGACGAGCACGTGCACAAAATCGGGGCGCAAATAGTCGAGCATACGTTGGTAGTGCGTGATCACGAGCGCGCTGGTTTTCGGCGAGCGCAGTTTGTTAAAGCCTTCGGCCACGATGCGTAGCGCGTCGACGTCCAAACCTGAGTCGGTCTCGTCGAGGATGGAGAAAGTAGGTGCCAAGACGGCCATTTGGAAAATCTCGTTGCGCTTGCGCTCTCCGCCACTAAAGCCTTCGTTGACGCCGCGACTCATAAAATGAGCATCCAATCCGACAAACTGCCGCTTTTCGCGCAGCAATTTTAGAAAATCAGCGGCCGGCATCGGCTCGAGGCCTTGATAAGCGCGCTTAGCGTTGACCGCCGCCC
>JABZGO010000207.1 GCA_015259305.1 Alloprevotella tannerae
GTCCTACTAAAAGCTTTACGGACTACGGCTTTCGCGTAAAAGAAGGCGCTTATGACGTAGTCTTGAATACTGATGCTAAAAAATTTGGCGGCTTTGGCTTTGCTGATGATAGCGTTGCTCATCTTACAAATTTTGATCCTCTGTTGCATCGCGAAGTGAAAGGGTGGTTGAAACTATACATTCCAGCTCGTAGTGCTGTTGTGCTTAAAAGGCGAGGAGAATAATTTACCTACCGTCTACTCAGCTTTGTCTTTTAGAAGTAGATAACACAGATAAGAGTCTTTGATGTCTGATAAGACGACTTCAGGGACTCTTTTTTATTTTGTACCATCGTGAAAGTACAAGGTTACCTTCGTGAGAACAACTTTGTACCATTGTGGAGGGAGAATCGTACACTAACGATGGTACGGATTTTAATTTGAGTATACAGAATTATTGCATTGCAGGTGGTTTATCAAAAGCGGTCATTAATCACCTGAAATTAGTTTCGTGCTGATAGAAAAATGATTAGTGACAAGGATCATCAAATAGATGCTTACTGCATTTATCATGCTATAAACCCATAATAAGAGAGAAGATTGATAAAGGATAGATAGAGATGTATGCAGATAGGATAATAGAGCAGAGTAGCTGTTTCTTGCCTGAGAATATTACCAGGTAAAATCTGAAATATGGAAAGTAGTAAAGAGCTAGTCCTATCTTACAGTACAAGATATCACTATAATGTATAGTAAATAAGAGGTTGTAAACAAGAAGTTTGTGTTGTTAAAGTTGAGATGAAATTCTTGAAAGAAAAAGAGTAGAGCTTAAGATTGGGCCTTACTCTTTTCATCTTCCTGCTCTTGGAGCTCTACGTCTTTTACTTTACGGAAGAGATCAGAGGCAAAAATAAAACTATTTAGTTTCTCATTCTTAGCGTTGATAACTTCATCTTTAGTTCCTTCCCATTCGGGATGTCCGTGATAGATGTATAGAATGTGTTCTCCAATACCCATAACCGAGTTCATATCATGTGTATTGATGATCGTTGTGATTTTAAATTCCTCTGTAATCCCGTGGATCAAGGCGTCAATTACGAGGGAAGTCTTTGGATCAAGTCCGGAATTTGGCTCATCACAAAATAGATATTTCGGATTCAAAGCAATTGCTCTCGCAATGGCTACGCGCTTTTGCATACCGCCGGATATCTCTCCTGGAAATTTGGCGGTAGCTTCAAGAAGTTTTACTCGGTCCAAGCATTCTTCAGCTCGTTTCTTTCTTCTTAAATACGTATCTTCAGAAAACATATCTAATGGGAACATGACGTTTTCTAAGACACTCATAGAGTCGAAAAGGGCAGCATTCTGGAAAATCATGCCCATTTCTCGTCGTAATAATTTGCGCTCTTTTGTTTTCATCCCAACTAAATCTCTTCCGTCGTAGAGAATTTCTCCACTTGTCGGATCCAATAAACCGACAAGACACTTCATAAAAACTGTCTTTCCCGAGCCGCTCTGACCGATGATAAGATTCGTTTTTCCCTCCTCAAAAGTAGTTGTGATATTTTTAAGAACTTCTTTGTCTCCAAAAGCCTTAAAGAGTTGCTTTACTTCTATCATGATAGGATATTTGTCAAGAATAGGTCTGAAAAAAGAATAAGCATTGAGCAAGAAACAACAGCATTGGTCGATGCCTTGCCGACTTCAATCGATCCACCTTCAACGGTATAGCCATAAAAAGATGAAACACTTGCTATAATAAAGGCGAAAAAGAGTGATTTGATTGTGCCCATCCAAAAGAACCAAGGCGCAAAATCGTGTTGCATACCTGCCGTTAGGTCTGTTGCTGTAATAATATGCCCGATATAAGCTGTTGCATATGCGCCAACAATTCCGCTGGCTGTGCTAAAAATAACAAGAAGAGGAATCATAGTGACTAAACCAAGAATCTTAGGTAAAATGAGAAAACTTGCAGAGTTTACACCCATTATTTCCAAAGCATCTATTTGCTGTGTTGTACGCATTGTTCCTAATTCTGAAGCTATGTTAGAGCCAACCTTACCAGAGAGAATTAAACACATAATAGAAGAGGAAAATTCCAATAGCATAATTTCCCTAGTAACGTAGCCAGAAACCCACGTAGGCATCCAAGCGCTCTGTATGTTTAGCTTAATCTGAATACAGATGACTGCACCAATAAAGAATGAGATCAGCAGGACAATACCTATGGAGTCGACACCTAATTGCGCCATTTCCTTCAAGTATTGCTTGCCAAACATTCTCCAACGTTCAGGACGCTGAAAGGTGCGCCCAAGCAATTCGATGTAGCGTCCAAATGAATTCAAAAAATTGAGTATAAACATAGTTGTCTGTCCGTTATTATTTATAAAATCCCAAATGCAGACTGTGCTTTATTGTCGTCAATTGAGCTTTTGCATACAAATGTACGCAAAAACATAATGATGAAAGAGCAAAAAGTGCGTTTTTTCTAAAGGGACCTTTTGAGGAACTTCTTTTTGTATCTGCTTTTTGCTTTGAATATGGATTATTATGAAGCATTCTGGATAAGGTTAGGTTCACGGAGTTGGGCTGTAACTCATAGATTTGTGTGTAATGTTCTACAATAAAAGAATGTATTGTACGTTTTTATGTGTATGAACAAGATTATCTTCTGCTTAATAGCTTTATTGGCTGTAGCTGCTTGTATGAAAGATGATGCTTATATCGTTTCCTCTACAGCAGAGCTAACTTTTTCCACAGATACGGTTGCTTTGGATACAGTAATAGCCGGGCAAGGTTCAAATACCTATACTTTTGAGGTTTATAATAAGCAGAATAAAGCGATTCGCATAACGCGCGTCTGGTTAGAAAATGGAGCTGCCTCTGATTTTAAAGTGAATGTTGATGGTTCAGCTTTAACTTCGGGGGAGACAAATGATTTGGAAATAGCCGCAAAAGATAGTATGCGTGTTTTCCTTTTCGTAAAAACAAAAGATTTAAATGCAGATACGCCACAGCGAACCTCCGATAAACTTTATTTTCAGACAGAAGGTGGCTTTATTGGTGTTGTTATATTGAATGCTTTTGGACAGAGTGTGACAACATTTAAAGGGAAAGTTATTGAAAGAGATACAATTCTTTCTTCGAGACGCCCTTATCAAGTATATGATAGCTTGGTAATAGCAAAGGATGCAACGCTTACTGTAAGTCCGGGTGTACGCTTTTACTTTCACCCAGGTGCTCAATTGATAGTGCATGGCAAACTTTTGGCACGAGGCACATTAAATAGTCCTATTATTATGCGGGGTGATCGTTTGGGGAATATGTTTTCACAACAAGCCTATGATAAAATACCAGGGCAATGGGGTGGAGTAGTATTTACTCAAGAGAGTTTTAATAATGAGCTTGATTTTGTAGATATACATAGCGGGAACTTCGGTATTCGTTGTGATAGTTCAGCTGTTAGTCAACTCAAGTTAAAACTCACAAATAGCAT